>CAMKAR010000292.1 GCA_946410535.1 uncultured Bacteroidales bacterium | reverse complement strand
GTTGTTGGCGTCCACGATGTTGATGATGGCTTTGGGCTTTTGTTGCATGATGAACTCGCGTGACACCACTTCTTCGTTGGTGTAAGGCGAGAGCGAGTAGATGCCCGGCAAGTCGGTGACCGAGGTGTCGGGATGGCCTTTGATGACGCCGTCCTTGCGGTCGACGGTGACGCCTGGGAAGTTGCCGACATGTTGGTTGGCCCCCGTCAGTTGGTTGAAGAGGGTCGTCTTGCCGCAGTTCTGCTGTCCGGCAAGGGCGAAAGTGAGCTTGGTGCCTTTGGGCAGTGGGTGCTCGTGGGTCTTGTCGTGATAGATGCCTTCCTCGCCAAGGCCTGGGTGGGCGTTGTGGTCGTGCAAGGCAGTGATATAGAGTTGTTCATTGTCTTGATGGTCAGTGCCTTCGGGCTCGTTGGAGGAGTTGCAGGGTTCAACTCCGATGAGGGCGGCATCGGCTTTGCGGAGGGTGAGTGCATAGCCGTGCACCATGATTTCCATCGGGTCGCCAAGGGGTGCGAATTTCACGAGTTTGATTGTGGCATCGGGGATGAGTCCCATGTCGAGGAAGTGCTGGCGGCGTTGTCCTTCGCCTCCCACCGTCATGATGCGGGCAGTCTGGCCGATTTCAAGTCTATCGAGGGTTGTCATTTCGTTCTGGTGTTTTCGACGCGCAAAAATACGACTTTTATGTATGCTGTAGGACTCCCAATTAATAAGGTATCGTCACACACAATATCATCATTTATGGTGAAAAATAATGGAATGGCACATTGTCGAAAATTTGTATTTTTGCGCCATAATTCGATGATAAAATGATTCGTGTTTTGCTTTTCGTACTGTGTTTTGTGGGTTATGACAACCTGATTGACGACCACGCCGACCCCGATTCCGTCAAGGCGGAACTCATCCGTTATCTGGAGGAGGACGACTTCGACAAGACGGTAGGTTTTGCCGAGGCTGCCGTTGAGTTCTACCGCAGCCGCAACAACCTCATGGACATGGCAGGTTGCTACATGACCTTGGGCAACGCCTACCAGCGCATGGGGCAATACGAGGAGGCCATCCGCAACTACAACCTTTGCAGCGAAACGATGGACCAAATAGGTGGTCCGATGGCGAAGGTCAACAAACGGTACATTCTCAACAACATGGCTGTGATGTACCTCGAAATGGGGGAATACGACCAGGCTGAAGAGATGTGGAACCGCTGCATCGCTTCGGTCAATGACGACGACCCGGGCTTTTTGCCCCAATACAACCAAGACTCGCTGCGCTACCTCGACTTGGCCACCTACTATCAGAACCTCGCCGAGGTGCGTTTGGCGCAAGCCGACAACGACGACCCAAACCCACAGGAAAAGATCGACGATGCCATCCGCTTTTTGGAGCAGTCGCTCGACTATTCGGAACGCTATGGCGCCGAACCCAACAAGGTTGCAAGTCGGCTGACGGGTTTGGCGAAGGCCTATTTCGAGACAGGACGCACCGACGACGCCAACCATAACCTGGATGTCGCGTTGCAGTTGGCCACCACCCTCAACGACCCCTATATGCTCGCCGCCATCCACCTGCTGAAAGGTGACGTGAAGCTGAAACTTGGCAAAAACGAAGACGCAGAGAACCATTACCTTGACGCGCTCTCGTTGGCCCAAGCGAACCACTTCGGCGAGTTTGAGATGGAAGCCCTTCGCGGCGCCTACGAATGCACCAAGGACAGCCAGCCCAAGCGGGCTTTGGCCTACTTCACCCAAAGTGCCGCCCTCAAGGACTCCATATATAATAAGGAGCAACAAGCCCTCATCCGCGACTTCGAGGTGCAGTACAAGATGGAGGAGAAAGAACACGAATTGGCCTTGCAACAGGAGAAAAACCGACAAAGTCGCCGGCTTTTGTCGCTATCGGTGGCGGTGGCCTTGCTGCTGCTTGTGCTGCTCATCATCGGGCTTCGGGTGGCTTTCTTGCGCAAACGCCGCAACGAGATGAAGGACCAGCTGCTCTTTGTCGTCGCCCACGACATCAAGACGCCCGTCGTGTCGCAGGCCCAGCTGCTCGACATGACTTGCGAGCATTACGAGGACATGCCCAAGGAGGAAATCAAGGAGAACATCGAGGCCTTGAAAATGTCGACCGACGACCTGAAGGACAAGCTGCAAAACATCATCTATTGGGTGCGCAACGAGATGGGCGGTCTCAGTAGCGAGCCTACACCTTTCGGTATCAGCACTATGGTTGACGAGGTGGTGCAGGAGCTGTCGCTGCAAGTCCGTCTGAAAGGCCTGTCCGTCGCCAACGAAGTGCCTGCCGAATGGATGGCCTTCGACGATGAAAAAGCCGTGCGCACTGTGCTGCAAAACCTGCTCTCCAACGCAGTGAAGTTCTCTTATCTCCAAGGCATTGTGAACATCACGGCCACCGAAGAAACACATTGCTACCGACTGACGGTGACCGACCACGGCAGGGGCATCGCCAAGGAACGCATGGCACTCCTGCTCAAGGGCTTCGCGCCCTACTCGCAAGGCACCGAAGGCGAGGTGGGCACAGGCATCGGCCTCTTCGTGAGCCAGCAGCTGCTCAGCCGCAACGGTGGCAAAATCACCATCGAGAGCCAAGAGGGACAAGGCACTTCGGTAAGTTTCACGATAAAGAAAGCGCAATGATGACGAACAACGGACATCCCATCAGGGTCTTGCTTGTCGACGACCATCCCATCTACCGCGTCGGGCTGAAGATGTCGTTGCGCTATTCCGGGGTCGACTGCGAAGTGGTGGCCGAGACGGAGAACGTGCAGCAGACCGTCGACTACCTCAAGGCCCACAGCCACGACATCGACCTGATGCTGCTCGATTTCTTCCTCACCGACGGCACCGCCAAGGACGTGATGCGCGCCGTCGACACCTACTGCACGGGGCTGAAGGTGCTGTTGCTCTCGGGCGAGGTGGTGCACCCTGCCGTGTTGCGCATGTCGGAGGAGCACATCGAAGGCTTCATCAACAAGAACGTGAAGCCCGACGAGCTGAAGCAGCGCATCGAAGCCATCTTTGGCCAAGCGATGAGGCACGATGTGGATAGCGATGTCGAGGAGCTTTCGGAACGCGAAATCGAAGTCACCAAGCTGTGTGCCAAAGGGTTGACCGCTAATGAGATAGGGGAGAGGCTGCATATCGGCAAGCGCACCGTGGAGACCCACAAGGAACGCATCTTCCTCAAACTCGGCCTGAAATCCACGAAGGAATTGATCAACTACGCCTTCCGCCATGGGCTGACGGAGTGAAAATCTTCATTCTTTAAGCTGAAGCCCTTCAAATT
>CAMKAR010000291.1 GCA_946410535.1 uncultured Bacteroidales bacterium | reverse complement strand
TCGACTCGTCAATGTAGATAATCTTGGCCGCGGCCGTCTTGCCGTCAGCCGTTGCGGCCGCCACGTTGTCGTAGATAGTGCCATCGGTGCATACCACACGGTTTTTGTCGCTGGCCGTGCAGTAGATACCGTTCTGTGCCCAAGCCGTCGGCCCGAAGGCGAGCAGGGCGAGGAGCGCCATCATGGCGCCGCGTTGGGCGTTTTTGCGCTTTTTGGCCACTAAGTAGGCCGCGCCAAGGCCGGTGAGCAGGGCAATGCCGCCGCCCAAAGGTACGTCGGCATCGTCGGTGGAGCCGTGCGAGCCGGGCAGATTGATGAGGCCGCCGCGGGCGCCTTCGTTGGCGGCTGCTTCGTCGGAAACGAATCCGCGTTGGAAGAGGCCGCCGCCTTGGGGTTGTGCCATGGCGCAAAACGTGACGCCGAGGATGATTGCGATGGTTAGGAATGTCTTTTTCATTGTTTTGTGATTTTCTTTGCTTTATTTTAAAACCTATTTCGCTGAAAAAAGATGCAAAAGTAGGCAAACTCCCCAAGCGCGAAGCCGCCTGAATGCCTATGGCATTAGGTTTTGCAGATTTCGAGACAAGTTTTGCAGATTTTGCAAAAATTGCAGATTTTGAAACTGTGTTTTTTGCAGATTTTGAAAGTCGGGACGTTGCTTACTGGGTCGTTTCGTGCATCCAAGCGGTCACGGTTTGCCCCATGCGCTGCTTGAAGGCCGCGCTGAAGGTGCTGTAGCTGCGGTAGCCGCTCTCGTTGGCGAGTTGCTGGGCCGTGAAGGGCTTCCCAGCAGCGGTAGCCTCGCGACAGAGATTCACGAAGTGGTCGATGCGCAGGTTGTTTATATAGGTGTTGTAATGGATGCCCTGTTGGGTGAAATACTGGCTGAGATAGAAGCGGTTGGTGCCAATGGCTTGTGCGAGTCGGAGCAGGGTAAGGTCGTGCTGCAAGTATAGCTTCGTGCGCACGCAATGCTCTTCCAAAAGTTGTTCGATGTTGGAAGGGATGTCCACTGTCTGATGCGCTTGTTGTGTCTCTGGTTCCAATTGTTCTGGTTGCTCCAATTGTTCTGGTTGTTCTGTCGTTGCGCTCTCCAGTTGTGGCAGCGTCTCGATGCGCCACAGCAGGAATCCGAAAAGCGGGATTTCGACGGCTTGCACGATAAAGCTGATGGTGATGTTGTCGTCAACAAACCTATAGAAGATAATTAACAGAAAGACGACGATGATCAGCAAATGGCTCAGCCATACCTCCTTGTTCTCCAAGTCGGCGTAATTGTCGCGCAGCCACCGCCCATATTGCCTGATGGCAAACCCCATATAGAGGGTGAAAAGCAAGTAAACCAACATAAAGTATGCGACGGCGATGCTTGTGAAACGATTGTTGGGATTGATGATATAAAGCACCCCCAATGCCACTAATGGTATCGTTGCCAATAGGATAGGCCAAACGGGCCGCTTGCGGTCTTGGAGCATGGCGAGCAGCGTGCCAGGGATAGTGGTCAGCAACGTCACAAAATCGAACATGGCCGCCAACACAAAACTCACCGAACTGGTCGAATCGGAATAGATGTAGCAAAGAAGCCACCAAATATGGCCAAAAAACAACATGGCAAATAAAGCCGAAATCCAACGGCGCAGTCGCAACGGCGGCGAAACGTCGGGCTTGAAGGCGTTGCCTTTGCGCAGGCAAATGTAGAGGCAGGCGATAAGCGATGCTATCGTGACTCCGCCGTAGAGCGTGATATAAAGTATAAAATTGGTAGGTATATGTCTGAAATCCATCGGCTTTAAACTTTAATGGTGATTTTTGACGGTGAAAAATAATGGTTTTTTGCTAAGGGCATTTCGCCGTGGCCGTTGCTCGCGACAACTATGACGATTGCCGTCACGAAACATCTTTTTCCTTTTCCGCTTCTTCTTCCTCTTTCAAGCGCCGGTTCAATTCCTGCATGTAGCCTGCAGTGATGATACCAGAGGGCAGGGCAATGATGCCAATGCCGAGCATCGATGAAATGATGCTGAGGGTCTTGCCCAAGTCGGACACGGGAGAGAAATCGCCATAGCCCACCGTGCTCAGCGTGATGGCAGCCCAGTAGAAAGCATCAAAAAAATTCTTGAAGATATATTCTCCAGTCACGGGGTCAATCTCTTGTTCCGACTGGAACATGAGGATGGCAGTGATGAGGATGTCGAAAAGGGCAACCACCAAGACGGCCAACAGCATTTTCCATTGCTTTTTGACCACCGCGATAAAAAGACCCAAGGGCTCGAAATAATTGACTATCTTCGTGAAACGAACTATCTTGAGCAGGCGGATGGCCTTGGTCAGTTTGAAGGCAGGATCCAACAGGGTGAAGGTGGGCAGGATGGACAAGAAGTCGAGGATAGCCATCGGTGTGATGGGATAGAGGAGGAAAGCCTTCCATTTCGGTTTGTCGGAACGCAGGTCGCAGGTCATCCAGCGGAGAACATAGTCCACCATATAGATGATGCCTGAAATGAGGTCGAAATACACGAACAAAGGTCGATACTCTCGATAAAACAGAGGTATCGTGCCAATGATTATGGCTATGAGCATGATATAATCGTAGACCAAAGAGAGCCAACCCTCTTTCATTGGCTCAACCAAATCGTTAATCTTTTTTCTGTTCATTGTGAGGTAATTTGGGAGACCTAACTTGGCCTTCGATTCTTGAAGGCGCAAAAGTACGAAAAAAAGGCTTCCATTTACGTGATGCAAATCAACGGCAGAAAACTGCCATATCAACCGAATTTCGTACCTTTGCACGATAAAACTGATTTCACCATGAAGAAGTGCTTTCTCTCCACGTTTTTATGCCTTGTTTGCATGATGGCTTTCGCCCAAACCGAAGACCAACAGCCCGAAACCGACCCCGTCATCACCAACCGCATCAGCCAATGGCAAGACCTCAAGTTTGGCTTTATGATGCACTGGGGCATCTACTCTCAATGGGAAGTGGTGGAGTCGTGGTCGATCTGCAACGAACCCTGGATCAACCGCAATGGTGCGGATTATTACAAGTACAAAACTGATTACCAAAACCTTAACAAAACCTTTAATCCAAAGAACTTCGACCCGACCAAATGGGCCGAAGCCGCCAAAAACGCAGGCATGAAATACGTCGTCTTCACCACGAAACACCACGATGGATTCTGCCTCTTCGACACCAAGGAGACCTCCTACTCCACCGTCGACCCAAGTTGTCCGTTCTCGAAGAATCCCAAGGCCGACATCACGGGCGAGGTGGTGAAAGCCTTCCGCGAAAAAGGCCTCTGGACGGG
>CAMKAR010000290.1 GCA_946410535.1 uncultured Bacteroidales bacterium | reverse complement strand
TCAGCGGCGACAGCGTGAAGGTGCAGAAGGTGGTGATGAGATAATTTGTGCCCCCCCTGGCCCCTTTAAAAGGGGGAGGGCGCAAAGCGGCGCAAAATACGCGTCCGGCAGGCGTCCCCCTCTTGAGGGGGCAGGGGGAGTAAAAGAAAACCCAAACAAGAAAACAAACAAAACAAACACGATAATAAAATGAAGAAACTAACACTGACAATAGCAATCGTCCTCGGAATGGCCATGACTTCCTTCGCCGACCCTAACGGCGGCGGTTTGTTCCAACGCGGCACGACTTCCGAAAGGGAAGGCTGGTATGGCTCACGCGAAACTCCGTCAACGCCCATGCTGCCCAGCCACGGCTCGTCCGACAACCAAAATGCCGACCAGACGCCCGTGGGCAGCGGCATCGCCGTGCTGCTCGGCCTTGGCGCAGCTTACTTAGTGGGCAAACGCCGCAAGGAGGACTAAACAACTCCTCTTAGTCCAAAAACGAAAGGTGTCGCCGAACCATTTGGCGACACCTTTTATCATATCAGGCTGGGATTAAGCGAAAGTGAACAGCAGGTTGCCAAAGAAATTCCAAAGCGTGGAGGCACCCACGGCAAACACCTTGCTGAGGTAGAAGTTCCATTTCAGCTTGCCGTTGAGCAGCCACACAGTCAGCGTGTCGATGCCCAAGCCGACCAGCGAAATGACGAAATATTTGACATATTCAGTCCCAATCTGCGGGTTGGTGCTTTGGAAGGTCCAGATGCGGTTGAGGATGTAGTTGGTGGTGGCGGCAAAGATGAAACCGAGGATGTTGCTTAGGTATTTGTTCCACTTGAGCCACTCCTTGCAGACATAGGTCACGCCGAAGTTGACGAACACGCCCGAAAATCCCACCACACCGAATTTCAGGAATTTCAGCAGGAACTCGCGCGTGAATGCTATCTTGAGTAACGGAGCTTTCATCGTTTTGCCATTGGGACTGCAAAGGTAGGCAATAATTCCGTACTTTTGCGCAAATTTTCGACAATGAACGACGTAAAGCATATTTCCATCGAAGAATACGACTATCCCTTGCCCGATGACCGCATCGCCAAGTATCCCTTGGCCGAGCGCGACGCTTCGAAGCTCTTGGTGTTGAAAGACAATGAGATGCGGGAATCACAATTCAAGCATATCGGCGACTATCTGCCCAAGGATGCGCTTTTGGTCTTCAACGAGACCAAGGTCATCCGCGCCCGATTGCAGTTCCACAAGGCTACGGGCTCGCGCATCGAAGTGTTTTGCCTTGAGCCTGAAAACGACTATCAAGTGGCTTTCTCGGCCTCATCGCCAGTGCGCTGGAAGTGCTTGATAGGCAACGCAAAACGCTGGAAAGAAGGCCCGCTCACGATGGAGCTGACGGTGGGAGGGAAGCCCGTGACGCTGAGTGCCAATCGCCTCAGCCAAAACGACCAATACGCTGAAATCGAGTTCTCGTGGACGCCTGCCGACCTGCCGTTTGCTTCGGTGCTGGAGGCCGCAGGCGAGATCCCGCTGCCGCCTTACCTCCACCGCGATGCCGAACCTGACGACCGCGACCGTTACCAGACCGTCTTTGCCCGCTACGATGGCTCGGTGGCCGCACCCACTGCCGGACTTCATTTCACCCATCCGCTCATCGTCGACTTGCGCGAAAAAGGCTTCCTCTTCGACGAGGTGACGCTCCACGTTGGGGCTGGCACGTTCAAGCCGGTCTCCACCGAGACCATTGGCGAACATTCCATGCACTCAGAGACGATTATTGTCCGCAAGTCGTTGATACAAAACATGATTTCGCATTTCGGGAAACCCATCATTCCTGTTGGGACCACCAGCACGCGCACCTTGGAGAGTCTCTATTGGATGGGCGTGATGCTGAAGGAACAAGGCATGGAATTGCGTCCCTTGCACGTCGAGCAGTGGTATCCCTATGAGGAACACGCACCTTTGTCGGCCCCCGAAGCCTTGCAACTGATTGTGGATTATCTTGAAATGCACAGTCTCACCCGCCTCGAAGCCAGCACTGCCCTCATGATTGCGCCGAGCTATAAGATGCGCATTATCACTGGATTGATCACCAATTTCCACCAACCCAAAAGCACTTTGCTGCTGTTGGTGAGCGCCCTCATCGGCGAGCGGTGGAAGGACTGCTACCGTTTTGCCCTCGACCACGGCTTCCGTTTTTTGAGCTACGGCGACAGTTGCCTCTTCCTCCCGTGATTTTTGGAACGGTTTTTGATAATGTAAAGCTCGTAACATTAAATAAACTATATCAACATGAAGAAATCCATTTTATTCGGTGCTTTGGCATTTTTTGCCGTGAGCGCCATGGGCATCCAAGATGCCAACGCACAAGAAGTGAAAGTGAAGAAGGCGGAGAACGCCACTACGGTCACTGTTGAGAAGCAAACCCCATCGAGCACGACGGTCGCACAAGAGCCAGTGAAGCAAAAGAAAGACGACTGTTGCGCCGACAAGAAAGTCAGTGCCGAAAAGAAGAAGGGCGACTGCTGCGCCGAGAAAAACGTGAGTGCCGACAAAAAGAAAGGCGACTGCTGCTCGGAAAAGAACGTGAATTGCGACAAAAAGAAGGCTAAAGGAGCAGGCTTCAAGGCCGAAGGCAAAAAGGCCAAAAAGGTTGAAATGAAGGCCCGTAAGGAGGCCAATGATGCCAAAAAGAAGGCTGAAAAAGCCGAGAAAGCCGAAAAGTAACAATGTCATTGAGAAAAAAATGAGGCTCCTTTCGAGAAGCCTCATTTTTTTATTTCTTCCTGCCCGAAAGCAGTTCGGCGTAGGTCTTGAGGTGGGCTTTCCGCTCTTCGGGCAAGTCGACAGCCGCAAGGCATTCGAAGGCGCGGCGGTCGTAGTCGAGCATGACCTGCTCGACGGCTTCCTTCACATGAAGTCGGTTGTAGATTTCTTCCACCTCTTCGATTTTTTCCGCTTCGTCGTGATCGATGCGCAGGGAGAAAAGCTGTTCGAGGTGTTGGCGGTCTTTTTCGGAGGCCAATTCGAGCGCCTTCAGATAAAGGTAGGTCTTCTTGTTGTCGGCAATGTCGCCGCCATGTCGCTTGCCGAACACCGCCACGTCGCTGTAGAGGTCGAGGATGTCGTCTTGCAGCTGGAAGCTCATGCCTAAGTTGATGCCGAAGTCGTAAAGCCGTTGTATGTCAGCCTCTTTTGCGTTTGCTACGGTGGCACCCATCCGCAAGGCCGTGGCCAAAAGGACAGCCGTCTTCAGGCGGATCATCTCTAAATAGTCCTCAATCGTGACCGTTTTTTGCGTCTCGAAGTTGAGGTCCATCTGTTGGCCTTCGC
>CAMKAR010000289.1 GCA_946410535.1 uncultured Bacteroidales bacterium | reverse complement strand
CTCGACTTACGGCGGAGGCACCTATCCTGCCAATACCGTCATCAACATCGGGGCCACAGCCAGTCCGGGCTTCCACTTCGCAGGCTGGCAAGATGGCGACATGAACAACCCGCGCACCATCACCGTGACCCAAAATGCCGAATACATCGCCTCGTTCTCGGAGATTCCTGTGCAGACCTACACTGTCACCGTTTACTACGACGAGAACCAAGGCTTCGTGATGGGCGCAGGCACCTACACCGCCGGTAGCACGGCCACATTGGTCGCCATCCCCGCCGACGGCTACTATTTCGTGAAATGGAGCGACGGCAGCACCGAACAAAGAAGAGAGATTCTCGTCGACCACGACATCCAACTCGCGGCCTTCTTCAATGGCACCGGCATCAACGAAAACGGTTTTGGCAACATCAGCCTCTACCCCAACCCTGCCAACGACAAGCTCCACATTGAAGGCCTTGAAGGCGAACACGAAGTCCAAATCTACAACGCCTTCGGCACGCTCGTTAGGACCACGACGCTCAACGGCGACAGTGAGATTGGCATCGAAGCGCTTCCTTCCGGGCTTTACTTCCTCCACATCGAAGGCCATGCCATGAAGTTCGTGAAGGAATAAAGGATTCGCAGAAGGTGACAAAAAAAAGGTGAGCCTCGGCTGAGGCCCACCTTTTTCATTTTGCGGCACTTAGGCTTACTTCGTCACGACGAGTTTCAGCGTTTGGCTGTCTTGCTCCGAAATGGCGTTGATGAAATAGACACCCGATTCCAACGTGTTCAGGTACCCCTCCAGCATGGAGAGGTTCGAGCCATTGAAGCTGCATGTGTAAAGCTGTCGACCCATGAAGTCGTAGACACTGACATCAGCGCTAACGCCTTCCTTCAAAGCCACATGCACCTCGCCTTGCGAAGGATTAGGATACACATTGATGATCTCCTTTGAAGTGGCAGGCAGCTCGCTGACGTGGAGCATCTCCAAAGCGGCGGCGAAATCAGGAATGCCGTAGCCATATTTGCTGTCGGGATTGTCGGCACGGTTGCTGGCAGCGCGGATGGCGTCGCAGATTTCCTGCACCGAAGCATAAGGACGGGCCTGACGCAAGCAAGCCACAGCGCCAGCCAGCACGGGCGTGGCAAACGAGGTGCCGCTACCGTTGTAATAGGGCCACATGTTGCCATAACCCGTTGCCACATAAGTACTCTCACCCATGGCCATCACGTCGGGCTTGATGCGACCGTCGTAGGTGGGTCCCACTGAACTGAAATAAGCACGGTTGCCCGAAGCATCGACGGCACCCACGGTCAGCACACGCTCGGCATCGGCGGGGATGCCCAAGGTGCAAGTGCCATCGCCCTCGTTGCCAGCGGCATTCATGCAGATCATGCCACGGCTCACGGCGATGTCGGCGCCAATCGACATCGGGGCGGTCTTGCCGTCGAAATGCTCGAAGGGATGGCTCCATTGCGTCATGTCGAAGTCAATGTAGCCTAACGAAGTGGTGCACACGTCAACACCAAGGCTGTCGGCGCACTCGGCGCCCGAAACCCAGTTGTATTCTTCGATGATGTTCTCGCTGACGCCATCCTCGGTGTGGATGAGGTAGTAGGAAGCGTTGTAGGCCGTGCCCACCATATTGTTGGGGTCGTAGGCACCCATCGTGCTCAGGCACGATGTGCCGTGGGTGCTCTGCGAATAGACCGTGCTTTGGCCATAAACGAACTCGCGGGTGCCAAGGAGACGACCTTCCTCGCGCATGGTGTTGAAGCACGACTGGTCGGGCGTGCCCTGGAAGCCGCCGTCGAGCACAGCGATGATGACACCAGTGCCATCGAAGCCCATTTCATGCAACTTGTCGGCATTCAGCTGTTTGGCTTGAGCCTCGGCACCGCCATAGAAGTCGTTGGTGGCACGATTGGCCGCGACGGGCTTCATCTCATTGGCCATCCAACGTTCCTTCATCTTTTGGGCCTCGGGGTTGTTGGGGCAGTTGCGCACCGTCGAAACGAACTCCAAGGCATTGATGGCCTCCACCACACTGGCATCGGCAGTGTAAATCGAGACACCGTTCAACCACTTCGAGGGGTTGATCAGTTGTGCGCCGCAGTCGGCCACCGCCTGAAGGTATTGCGGATTGACGGGCAGGTCATACTCGTCGATGGCAATGCCCAGGTTGGCGCGGCGTTGCAAGGCCCGTTCGCTCAAATAAGCCTCGGGGTTGTCAATGGAATAAGGCGAGTTGGCCTTGTCGGTGAACTGCACCCAGTAGATGTTGGTCGCGACTTGCGCATGGGCAAACATGGCGGCCATCAGCAGTGAAAACAAAAACGTAACTTTTTTCATAGTGTTTGAATTAAAATAATCTGTCGTTTCCTTAGTTGAAAAAAACGCGCAAAAATAACATATTTTTCCCTTACCACCTATCATTTGACCCAAAATCCGTACTTTTGCGGAAAATTCCGACACACGCCATGCACATCGACATCATCGCCGTTTTTCCCGAAATGTTTGAAGGGCCTTTCACCGAAAGCATCATCAAACGTGCTGTAAACAAAGGCATTGTGGAGATTGGCCTCCACAACCTTCGTGACTACAGCACCGACAAGCACCACAAGGTGGACGACTACTCGTTTGCCGCCGGCGCGGGCATGGTGATGATGATTGAGCCCGTCGACAACTGCATCACCCACCTGAAGAGCCAGCGCGACTACGACGAGGTCATCTACATGAGTCCCGATGGCGAACTCTTGGACCAGCCGTTGTGCAACCAACTCTCGATGAAACAAAACCTCATCATCCTCTGCGGACACTACAAAGGCATCGACGAGCGCATCCGCGAGCACCTGGTTACCAAGGAGATAAGTATTGGCAACTACGTCCTTTCGGGCGGCGAATTGGGTGCCGCCGTGTTGGTCGACAGCCTGGTGCGGCTCATCCCCGGCGCTTTGGGCGACGAAACCTCTGCCCTCTCCGACTCGTTCCAGGACGGCTTGGTGTCGCCACCGGTCTACACAAGGCCGCGCAGCTACAAGGGATGGGACGTGCCTGAGATACTCCTTTCGGGCAACGACCTAAAAATAAGCGAATGGAAAATGGAACAAGCCTTGCAGCGCACCAAGCAACGCAGACCTGAAATGTACGAAAATTTCAAAAAAAGCGAAAAATAAGCACTTTATATTGAAATAATTTGTACCTTTGCAGCCGCTTTTTGGAGAAAAATATATAAAAATCATATAAAATGAGTAAACAAGCTTTAATTCAATTCGTTGAAGATCAAATCGTTGTAAAAGATTTTCCGAAGTTCAAGACAGGCGACACCATCACGGTGACC
>CAMKAR010000288.1 GCA_946410535.1 uncultured Bacteroidales bacterium | reverse complement strand
CCCTGCGGACAGGCATTCATCTTGGAGTTTTCCATGCCCGAGCAGTTTCCCATAAAACAGCTTTATCGGCTCTATTTCAAGGAGATACTTCCAAAAATCGGGCGAATGGTCTCGAAAGACGCAAATGCCTACACCTATCTTCCCGAGTCGGTGGAACGGTTTCCCCGACCCAATGACTTCCTCCGCGACTTGACACAACACGGACTGGAGAACGGTCGAATTCGCCGTTTGGCCTTCGGCATCGCCACCCTATACTGCACGAGAAAGGTTCAATTGACAGCATGAAACGCAAAAACAAAAAAAGCGCGGAACGCGGCACGCTCCCCCATTTTTTCCTAATTTTGCCGCCGTTTTCGCGCAATAAAACCCGAAATGTCGCGTTACCATTCATAATCAAAATTGAATTGCATTGAAAAAAGCACTGAAAATATCGGCCATCATGCTGTTTGTCATGGCCTTATGTATGCCTGCCATCGCCCAACGACGGACCATCATGTATCTGCCCAAATACGACCAAGAGCCTTACCATTTCGGGTTCCTTTTGGGCTACAACCAAATGAGCTACACCATAAAAACCGTGGAGAATTACCAGAATATGGCCCTGCCCGCCAACTCCTGGCCCAAGGGCAACTATAGCGTTCCGAACACCAAGCATCTCTATGTCTACAACATTGAAACCGAACAAACGCCCGGCTTCACCGTGGGCATCATCGGCAGCAAGCGTCTTGGCCGATATTTCGACCTGCGTTTCATCCCTTCGTTGAGTTTCAGCGAGCGCAGGCTGAACTACAGCATCGTAATCGAAGGGAACGACGGCAGCATGGACACGAGGAACATCACCAAGTCGATTGGCACCACTTTCGTGGAGTTTCCTCTCAACATCAAATACCGCTCGAAACGCTACAACAACATCGGGGCCTATGTCTTTGGTGGCATCAACCCCAAACTCGACCTTGCCTCCCAGAAGGACAACAAGGAGACCGACGGACAAGGCAACGAATTCATCAACAACCTCGTCACCAAACGCTTCGACCTGGCGGGCGAGCTCGGTGTCGGGATAGACATCTACAACCAGTGGTTCAAGATGGGTGTGGAGCTCAAGATGAGCTACGGAGTGCTCGACATTGTGAAGAACGAAGCCTTCCTTTACACCGCCCCCATTGACCAATTGCGCAACAAATTGTTCCAGTTCTCACTTTTGTTTGAATAAATCGCCATTTTTATCATATTGTAAACCAATACTTTATAAAAAAGTAGACAAATTTCTTTCGAAAAATGTTGTAGGTAACGAAATTATGTGTACTTTTGCAGCGTCAAAAACGACACGAAGTGGTCTCTTCGTCTAGTCTGGTCAGGACGTCAGGTTTTCATCCTGGTAACTCGGGTTCAAATCCCGGAGAGACTACAATTTTCAGCCTTAACTCAATGGAGTCAGAGTTAGGGCTTTTTTCATGCCCAATTGTTACTACCATGAACAAACTACAAGTTGTCGTCAGCAACCAATACGACCCCTTCCTCAACCGCGCCGTTGAGAGTTATCTCACTGACCGTCAAGAGGAAGGCATCGTCACGATGTATCTCTGGAAAAACCAACAGACCGTGGTCATCGGATACAACCAGAACCCCTACTCCGAGTGCAACGTCAAGCTACTCTTGGACGAAGGCGGCCACCTCATGCGACGCGGCACCGGCGGCGGCGCTGTCTACCACGACCTCGGCAACATCAACTTCTCGTTCATCGCCGACAAAAAACTCTATGACGTGCCGAAGCAACTTTCTGTAATACAGGACGCATTGCGCACCTACGGCCTTGAAACAGAGATCTCGGGACGCAACGACCTCACCTTCCAAGGACGCAAGTTCAGCGGCAACGCCTTCGCAAAAGGGCAATGCAACGACCTGCACCACGGCACCATCCTCATCAAGACCGACGGTGCGATGATGCAACGCTACCTCATCGTCGACAAGGCCAAACTGCTGAAAAACGGCGTGAAAAGCGTGGTCAGCCGCGTCATCAACCTCAGCGAAGCCGTCCCCGACCTGACCTCCGAGAACATCAAGCGACCTTTGATTGCCTCCTTCGAGAAAGTCTATGGTGGCCAAGCCGAGATGCTGGATTTCGACACCTTAATTAATAATGCCGAAGTGCAAGCCATCCGCGAGCACATTTCATCGCACGACTTCCTTTTCGGTCGCTGGGAGCAGTTCAAGACGACCAAGAAAGCACGTTTCCCATGGGGTGGCGTTGAGATTTCGCTCAAAATCGACGAGGCGCAATCCATCATCACCGAGGCGCAGATCGCCTCCGATTGCCTTGAGCCGGAGACCATTTCCAGTGCCGAGGTCCTATTTTGCGGAGCCAGCACAAAAACGCATCCCAATTTCAACAAAGAAAGCGAAATCATTCGCGACATCATCAACTTAATTTACGGCTGACGAAAAATGCGTATTTTTGCAGCCCAATTCTCAATTACCAATTGTCAATTATCCATTAAATGAAATACTACCTCCTCCCCTTAGGCTGCCAGATGAACCTGAGCGACACCGAGCGCGTGCGCACGGTGCTGCAAGGCATGGGCTTCGTCGAGACCCAAAACGAAGAAGAGGCCACCATCCTCGGCATCATCGCCTGCTCGGTGCGCCAAAAAGGCATCGACAAGGTGTATGGCCGCATCGAGAAATGGAACGCCATGAAACACCGCGCCAACGTCATCACCTTCGTGTCGGGCTGCGTGCTGCCCGCCGACCGCGTGCGCTTCCTCAAGCTCTTCGACCTGGTCTTCCCCATGAACGAACTGCCCAACTTCCCCGACATGATTCGGCAGTACGGCATCGTCACGCCCGCCTCGCTGCGCTATGGAGAAGAGATTGAGGTACAGCCCGTTGTCAAGCCATTGGCACCGCTGTTCCACAAGGGCGACAAAATCAACCCGTCGGCCAATATGGGACAGTTTTGGGCCATCAAGCCGACGCAGACCTCCGATTTCGAAGCCTTCATCCCGATTCAGAACGGCTGCAACAAGTTCTGCACCTATTGCGCCGTGCCCTACACCCGTGGCCGCGAGGTGTCGCGCCCCTCGGAAGAGATTTTGTCCGAGTTGAAGGAGTTGGTCGAGAAAGGCTACAAGAGCATCACGCTTTTGGGCCAAAACGTCAACTCTTACGGTCTCGACAAGAAAGGCGAAGAGATTGACTTCGCGGAACTTCTGCGCTGCGTAGGCGAGTTCGGCAAGACCTCGGGCAAGGAGTTTTGGGTCTACTATACCGCTCCGCATCCCCGCGACATGAAAGACGACGTCATCGAGGTGATGGCGCAATACGACT
>CAMKAR010000287.1 GCA_946410535.1 uncultured Bacteroidales bacterium | reverse complement strand
GCCTTGATGCCGAAGCGCTGCAAGGCCAATTGGAAGATGCGCGGGTCGGGCTTCATCACCTTCTCGACGCCTGAAATCACCATGTCTTCCATGAGGTTGAGGACGGGATAGACCGGCCGCACCAAGGCAAAGGTCTCCTCCGACCAGTTGGACAGTCCAAACACACGGAAACCTTTGCCCTTCAGTTCCTTGACCAATTCCTCCATGCCTGGTATCTGTCCGCCCATCATCTTCATGAACTCGCCGTAATACAGTTCAATTTCCTTCTTCCATTCGGGATGCTCGGCGATGAGTTCAGCCGTGCCTTCCGCAACGGGACGGCCGTTGTCATGTTGGGCGTTCCATTCATAGGTACAAATGTTCGTAAGGAACCATTCGGCCTTGTCCACGTCGCCGAAATAAGGGTCATAAAGGTAATGCGGGTTCCAGTCGAGGAGCACGCCGCCATAGTCGAAGATGATGTTTTTAATCATTGCTATCTGGGTTTTCGAGTTGTTTTTGAGGATTATCTCCCTGATTTTCTTTCAGTTTCAAGACCTGTTTTGCGTTCAGCGAAGTCACCACAGGCTTTCCCGTCTTGGCTTCCAACTCCATACGGGCGTGGCGGGCAATCTCGCCGCCTTGACGTGCCACATCCATGTGCTCGCCAAAAGTTTCGGGGTTTTGGCTCTCCGAAATGTCCTTGGTTGAGAGTTCAGCCAGCATGTTCAACACCAGTTCGCGGTTAGTCATGTTGTCGCGCAGGTTCTCTTTCTTCAAGCCCTTGAACTGCTTGTATTCCTTGGCCGTCATGCCCGACCAAGTGCTATAGATAATGTCAGTCAACGTAGCAAACTGCACGCCTTCCTGCAAGCCGCGCCGCTTCCATTCATCGGTGAGGTCCTTTCGGATTTCGATGGACTTCAGCCGTTGGTTGATCCAAGCGTCGGAATAGCCCAAACGCTTGTAGTCCATCATGGCCTGCTCGATGCTCAATTCCGGGTCTTGCAGTTGGTCGAGACGCTGTGCCGCAACCTGCGCCATCCATTGCTTGAAAGGCTCTGCCTTGGGCGACGGGATGGATTGGATCAGGCGGAAAAGTTGCTCTGTATCAGCGACATCGGTTTTGTATTTCTTGCCATCAGAAGACAACATTTTCAGTTGGTTACAATTTGTAACCGACTCATTCCCTTCTTTTATCAATCTGTGTTTCAATACTTTCCAATAGTTGCGAGGATTAGGGCTTTCCGTCAATACGGCAACCACATCAACGATGGAAAAATACCATTTCTCTGCCTCATCGTCCCAAATGGCGCGGACTTTCTTCTCCTCGAAGAGCTGGATTTTGTTATGCTGTGTCATAGATTTATTTTGTTGCAAAATTAGTGAAAAAAACGGCAGGAAGCAATAAAAAACTTAAATTTGCAGTTGAAAATCCAAACTATTCGACAATGAAAAGACACCTTATCTTATTTGCCGCCATCGCCATGATGGCCTTGGCCTCATACGGACAGCAAGAAACAGAAAAACCTTATCTGCTCAAGGTGAAGATGAAAGAAACGGACTGCTTCCGCTGCGTTTCGGGACAAATCACCATGCGCGACCTCTCGGAAGTGGCCAATGTGGAAATCGTGTTCAACGGCTTGAATGAAAAAACCATCGAGCAGTTCCTCAAAACCAATGCGCTCGAATACGTCAAAAGGAACGAAGGCTTCAAAATCATTTCCGACAAGGAAAAATACGCCAAGCTGAACACCATCCCCACCGTTTCCGAAGGCCATCTGATGGACAAAAAAGGCAACGAGATCATGGTGTTCCAATTCAGGCTCGACAAGCCGACCCAAGACCGTCTCAGCGCCATCAAAACCAAAGGAGAAGCCTTGATGCAAAAGGAGCCCACGGCCCTACAGACCGATTACAACAACGATGGCATCAAATTTTCCACGCAAGGCAACTACTACGTCCTGACCAACAGCCCGATGAACCTTTGCCAAATATTCAATACCGACGGAAAAATGATACGCGAAATCGATGGCAACCTTGTCGACCCCGCCGATGTTTTCCCCGAATTGAGGCAACTGGACTCCGCATTGATACAATCCATCAAGAGTTTTGGGTATTATCGCAGCTCGGTGGAAGACGTCTTCATCAACGGGAAGGAGATTTGGGTTGGCTTCACGGTTTCTTGCCCCAGCATGGAAGACGGACAAGTCAGCCTGCGATCCCCTTATCAAGTGCTTTCCTATCCGCTTTACGACACAACGCAGGACTTCAAAGTGATTTTTGACGGAAGGCAAAACGAGGTCGCCACCATGATGTTCGGCCATTCCAACAACAGCGGTAACAGCCTTCCGTTTTTACAAGATGTATATGTTGTTTCGCAAAAGTTCGACCAAGAGGGACAAAGCATCTACACCCAAGCCAAATGCGAAGTGCAGGATGGCATTCTCACATTGAAAGACGAGCGTCCGATTCACTATCCCGAGTTTGAGCAAAAGGATTTGCTGTGGTACAAGCCCAAACTGAAAGATGGTCTGCTCAACTTGGCATTCACCGAATATCTTCTTGACATACAAAACGATACCGTTTTCAATTTGCCTTTCCGATACAACACCAAAGTGGTTGACCACGGCGGTTTCAACATTCAAGCGACTCAAGACGCTCAACTTGTGGATTGGGCTTTCGACGGGGAAACGATCGGCGTGATATACGACGACATTGTGGACAACCAAAGAAGCAAACGCCATTACCTCGTTTGGCGAAAAGGCCAAAAGGACTTTACGGACACCGAAATAACCCTTCCTGAAGAGGCACTTGTCGGGATGCAGCTGGTTCTCCCCGATGTGGCCTGCTATCTGACGACAGACAACCGCGTTGGGACGATGGTGCTGAAATAGCGATAAAACCGAAAAGAATCTTGGAATATTGTTTTTTACGAACAAAAAAACAAAATCATCAAGACATACTTGAAGATTCCCTATCTTTTCAGAAAAATTAATTATTTGTAATTTACAAATTTGTAAAGAATTAAACTTTCAGGAAATCAATAAGTTGCAAGACCTGCCAACCTATTAATAAATAACCCGTAACAAACGGCACAAAAAGGAATTTCCGGACGCTTCCCAAATACAAAAAACCAAATAGCCAAAGCGGAATCTTGTTGCCTCGGCCTAACTCCACGCCGTCAATGGCTGAAAATCAACATTCCAATATGGAAATGTAAAAACTGGCCTATGTTTGCCAAGAAAACCGTATTTTTGTCGCTTTAATATCTTGTTTTATGCAAAACACCGATTTCGCCCCGCAAATCGCGCAGGAACTCAACTTGGCCGCGCACCATGTGGCCAACGTCATTCG
>CAMKAR010000286.1 GCA_946410535.1 uncultured Bacteroidales bacterium | reverse complement strand
ACACGGGCACACGCACCGTGGTGGACGAGACGGCGATGTGCTCGTCGCGGAGGATTTTGCGCGTTTCATTCACCATCTTCATCTCCTCTTTGGTGTAGCCGTTGTCGAGGAAGGAATCGATGTGGGGCAGGATGTTCAGATCAATTGGGTGGGGATAGCAAGTCGTGCCGCTTGCGCCAGCACGTTCAGCCTTCAGCTGGTTGACGCCTTTTTGGCCGCTGCCCGAGACGCTTTGGTAGGTACTGACGACGATGCGTTTGATGCCGTAGGCCTTATGGAGCGGTGCCAAGGCCATCACCATCTGGATGGTGGAGCAGTTGGGGTTGGCGATGATGTGGGTGTCCTTCGTAATCGTGTCGGCATTAATCTCAGGCACGACGAGCGGCACGTCCTTTTCCATGCGCCAGGCCGAGCTGTTGTCGACGACGAAGGTGCTCTGCGCGGCAAAACGCGGCGCATATTGTTTTGATGCCGCTGCCCCTGCCGAGAAGATGGCGATGTCGGGACGGGCGGCTATGGCCTCGTCGACGCTGACCACTTTATGGGTCTTGCCTTGGAAAACGATTTCCTTGCCCACGGAGCGTTCCGAGGCGGCCACAATCAGTTCGTCTATCTGAACCTTCTGTTCGTCAAGCACTTGAAGCATCTTTGAGCCGACCAATCCGGTGGCTCCTACCACTGCGATTTTCATATTTTCCTCTTTTTGCTATCTGCGTGCAAAAATAGAAAAAATGTATGGTTTGCCTTTGGAAAAGCCTTTTTTTCTATCTTTGCCGAAAAAAGGACTGTCATGTTCCAGGAAATAGAACGGAAATTCTTGGTCGAGGGCGACTTCAAGGCTGAGGCGTTCAAGGCCACCGACATCATTCAGGGCTACTTGAGCCATCGGCCCACGGTGCGCGTGCGCATCAAAGGCGACATGGGCTACCTGACCATCAAAGGGCCTGTCGGGCCGTCGGGTCTCTCACGCTTCGAGTGGGAAAAGGAAATCACGAAAGACGAGGCTTTGGCCCTGCTTCAGTTGGCCGAGCCGGGACGCATCGAGAAGACACGCTATTTTGTGAAAAACACCGACGGCATCCACACATGGGAGGTCGACGAATTCCATGGCGACAACGAGGGTTTAGTCATGGCCGAAATCGAACTCAGCTCCGAGACCGACACTTTCGACAAGCCCGCATGGATTGGCAAGGAGGTCACGGGCGACCTGCGCTATTACAATTCCTACCTCATGAAGCATCCAACGAAAGACTGGAAATGAACATTTTTTTTGTGGCTTTCGCAAAATTCCCTATTTTTGTAGGCTCCAAAACCGCCAACGCCATGAAAAAGACGCTCTTACTCCTGCTTCTGTTGCCCTTTTCGCTCCTCGCACAAGTCAGCGACGACTTTGCCGACGGCGACTTCACCCAAAACCCCACTTGGTCGGGGACGACGGATAAGTATATCGTTAACAGCAACTTGCAGCTTCAGCTCAACGCCGAAGGGGAAAGCACGGCCTATCTCTCGCTGCCCATCACCGAGTTTGAGACGATGGAATGGCAGTTTTGGATCAAGGAGGCTTTCGCGCCTTCGGGCAATAACTTCACAGATGTGTGGCTCAGCGCCGATAACGCTGATTTGTTGCAGGTTACAAATGGTTATTTTCTCCGTTTCGGCGAAAGCGGTGGCAATGATGCCATCACCTTGTTCCGCAAGGATGTCGACGGACAACAGCAGGTTTGTCGCGGCACGGAAGGTGCCATCGCGGCCTCGTTTGCAGTCGCCGTCAAGGTGATTTGCGACCGCGAGGGCAACTGGATGATCCAGACATGTTATGACAACTCTGGTATTTATGTCACTGAAGCCCAAGGTGTTGACGACACGCATGGCAAAGGCGGCCATTTTGGGTTTTCGTCGAAGTTCACCTCGGGCAACGCCAAAAAGATGTATTTCGATGATGTCTATGTAGGCCCGCGCATCGTCGACCACGAACCACCCCAGCTCCTGACCTGCGAGGTGCTCGACATGACGCATCTCCAACTCACTTTCAATGAAGCCATTGACGAGTCAACAGCTTTGAATACAGGGAATTATGCCATCGACAACGGCATGGGCCATCCCGCCTCGGTGACCTTTGGCGGCAATTTGTCCATCGTCGTTTTGCAGTTGGAGCGCGAAATCGGCAATGGCATTAATTACACGATTACGGTGAGCGGCATCAAGGACCTGTGGAACAACACGATGGAGCCGACCACCAAGACGTTCTCTATCTACGAAGCCTCGGAATACGACATCGTCATCAACGAAATCATGGCCGATCCGAATCCTGTGGTGGGCTTGCCCGAATGGGAATATGTGGAACTTTACAACGCGACCGACTTCGGCATCGACTTGAAAGACTGGCAGATACAAATAGGAACTAACGACTTGACTTTCGGCAACTTCGTCCTCGCGCCGCACGGTTATGTCATCCTTTGCCATAATGATGCGGTTCCGGAACTGAGCGAATACGGCGACTGCATCGGCTTCGGCAGCTTCTCGGTGGTCAACACGGCCTCGGCGATGTTTCTTTACAGCAAGGAGGGCACGTTGGTTTCGAGGGTCAACTTCAGCAGTTCGTGGTACCACGATGCCAACAAAGCCAACGGAGGCTGGTCGGTGGAACAAATCGACCCGCTGAACCCCTGTGCGGGTGCCTCCAACTGGACGGCTTCGATGGATGCCTCAGGCGGTACGCCGGGACGCATTAATTCGGTCGACGGCGAGAACAACATCCAGCCCAAGGTGGAGCGTATCAGTCTGTTTGCCAACTACATCGTTCAGCTTTGGTTCGACCAACAGATGGATGCCGCAAGCCTTCTGTCGACGCAAAACTATCTCGTGGAGGAATTGGGCGGGCATCCCGACCAGGTGGAAACCAACCCGATGGACCCCAACTATGTGGGCCTCATCTTCGACCACGGCTTTGAGCAGGGCATCGTCTACACCTTAATTATTAATGGTGTGACCAACTGTGTGGGCAACGCCATCGAAGCCGACACGCGCGTGCAGTTCGGCATCCCCAACGACATCGCCGAGGGCGAAATCCTGATTAATGAAATCCTTTTCGACCCCATCAGCCCGGGTGTCGACTATGTGGAGCTTTACAACAACACCGACAAGACCTTCGATCTCAGCACCTTGATGCTCGGCGTGATTCGCGAGGGCACGTTCCCCAATCCCGCCGACACCACCTTGAAGGAAATCGCCGCCGATAGTCGTTTGTTCCTCCCCAAGACCTACGTTTTGCTCTCCACCGACAGCGAAATCGTAGGCCGGCAATACGACTGCCCAACCGACAACTTCGTGCAGATGGCTTCGTTCCCCAGCTATGCCAACGCGGGCGGCA
>CAMKAR010000285.1 GCA_946410535.1 uncultured Bacteroidales bacterium | reverse complement strand
TGAAGATGCTGGCCGACGAGGAAGAGGCTAAGGATGTGGTGCAGGAGACGTTCATTCGTGTATGGCAACGCATCGGTGACTATAATCCGCAGAAGCCCTTTACTACCTGGCTCTACACCATCGCCTCGCATCTCTGTCTGGATCGTTTGAAACAGATGCGGCGCATCCTGCCCTTGCCAGAAGACGAGAGCGTGTTGCATCGCTTTGCCAACGATGAGCAGCAGACACTGGAGAATAGCGAGTGGGTGGCCATCGTGAGGATGCTGGCCGAAGGGCTCAGCCCCAAGCAGAAACTGGTGTTCACGCTCTGCCAGTTGGAGGGACTGCCCTCGGCAGAGGTGGAACAGATAACAGGGCTGGATGCCAAGCAGGTGAAGAGCAACCTGTATGTGGCCCGCCAGACGATACGTGAACGATTAAAACACTTAGGTTATGAATAAAACTGATGAAATACTGGAGAAGCTGAGGCACGTTCAGCAACCCGAAATAGATCTGACGGATCAGATAATGGAGAGTCTTCCGGACCCCCTCCCATCCTCCCCGAGGGGAGGGAAAGAAACTGGTCGTACATTAATTTTCGTACGGGCAGTGCTCTCCCTTGCCGCCGTGTGGATTGTTGGCTTCTTCATCTATCTGAAATATGAGGCTACAGTTCCATCCAAAGCAAATAACACCTCTCCCTTTGGGGGAGGTAGGGTGGAGGCTTGTACTCTCAAGGAAGTCTATAAGTCCCGTCTTTGCCAAGACTGCAAGAAATCAATTAGTTACACCCAATTTAGAACGATGCTTTATGAAAACCATTAGGAGAATTCAAAATTCAAAATTTATAAAATCAAAAGCCTCCCTTTGGGGAGGTTTGGTGGGGGCCCTACTCCTTACTTCCTGCTATCAGCCTAAGGTGGTGATGAAAACTACCGTTCATGAAGATGCTTCGATGCCTTGTACACGTGAGGTCTTGTATAGCAACGTGATGTCGCAGGAGATGCGCGACTCGCTTTGGGGCAAAACAAACGTCGGTTGGTCGCAACCTTTGCCTGAATGTCTGAATGTTGATGCCTTTTTTAACTCACATACAGACATTGGTGAAGGGGATACGGTAACGACGTCGTTCTCGAAGTTCTTTGAAT
Organism: uncultured Bacteroidales bacterium; assembly: GCA_946410535.1. The sequence goes on along the minus strand of CAMKAR010000285.1, from coordinate 2,256 downwards.
CTGTGGAGAAAATGTGCGAAGAGACTCCCCTCTTGCTTAACGGCACCAAAATGAGGTCGAAAGCCAAGCTGGACAAGCGATTCCGCTGGTTCTATACCGAATACACCTTCACGGAGACATTCTACTGCGTGGGCGATACATTCAAACTGCCTGTTACCGATTATGCCGACAAGGCGGAGATAAGCTATTGGTTCACTGGCCAACCCAATCTGATAGCGGGCATGAGCGGTGCTGAGGCTTCGCAGAAACTCGGCGATATGGAGCCTAAGATTACCAAGTGGCTGAATGATAACCTCTTCAAGACGGGATTCGACTTTATCGTAGCCAACTACGACTCTATCGCCAATCCTCCTGTCAGCCGTGAGCAGTTCATCCAGTTGCACGACTCGCTGGCAAAATATCTCTTAGCACATGATGATGAAATTCTGGCAATTAACGTCGAAGATGCCCTTCGTGACTTCTTCCACTCCAATGCTTACGCTATGTTCTTCGATGAGGATAACCCTCTGGGCGAGAAGTTGAACAAGGAGTTCATGAATCGCCTGAACATCTTCTGGTTTAATGTTCCCTACACCCTTTCGATGCCTGGCAAGGTTACTGATGCAGGCAACGGAACGCTGCAACCAGACGGCACTATCCTCTATCCCTTCACGGGCGAGCGCCTCATCCCTCAGGATTACACCATCACAGCTACATCACATGTTGCTCACATCTGGGCTTACATCGTAACGTTGCTCATCATCCTCCTTGCCATTGGCAGCTTCTTGTATAGAAGGAAAAGGTAGGAGAAAGAAGGAAAACAGAAAAGGTGGCCAAATTGGTCACCTTTTCTTGTCTTATCGAACATGATCTCTTTTCAAAAGATTTTATTTCCAAAATAATTGCCTGCTTTTAAATCTTTTTCCTACTTTTAGGGTCTTAATGGTAGATGCGTCAACAAAAATGAGGAAAAATGAACAAGGAAAATGATGTAACCGAAGAAGAACTTGCTAAGGTGTTCAAGGCAGAACGCCCTCTTCTGCTGAGGTATGCCTGCTACAGACTGGCGGACAGCGAAGATGCTGAGGACGTGCTGCAGGAGACGTATCTGAAGTTACATTCACGAATACAAACACCCCATGGGCAGGAAATCCAGAATTTGCGAAACTACCTGTTCCGTACGTTGGCAAACGTATGTGCAAAATGGCAATCCGGCAATAGTCGCATTAAGACCGTTCCTTTGGATGCGAAAGTGGATTTGGCCGATGCAACTGCTGACACCTCAAACGATGATAACTACAAGCGTATTGTTCAGTTACTGACAGAAATCCCAGAAGAACAGGCCGAAGTAATTCGCCTGCGAATCTATGGCGACAATAGCTTTGCTCAGATTGCCGAAATTCTCTCTCTTCCGCTCCCGACGGTAAAATCCCGCTTTCTTTACGGACTGGAGAAAATCCGCAAGGGCGTGAAAGGCTTAAATGTTAAAGGGTTAAATTGTTAAAACATTTACTATTATGAATTGCAAGGAATTCAAGGAAAAGGTGGCCGACCTTTTCGACAAGACCATAGATATGCAAACTGAGCGCGAATGCAAGGAGCACATGGTCCACTGCCCAGCGTGTAAGGCTTATTACGATGAGCTGCGTGAAACCTATGCCCTGCTTCAGCCTGAAGCAAATTCTTCATTGCCACTTCGTTCTCGCGTTCCGCTCGCGCCCCCTTCGGCGTTCTTCACTCTTCCCTCTTCACTTTTTAAAGTTGCCTCCATCTTCATCGCTGCAATTTTCCTGACAGGACTTTCCTTTGCTGCTGGTCTGTCCTATGCTACCCATCGTTCTCAAGCACCTAAGCAAGAGGCAGTAAGTCAAGAGTATGCCAACGAGAAGATGCTTGAGCTTACCGATAATGGAGAGCGGATTGTCATAACCTGGCTCAAGGGAACATGGGTCGAGGGTGACTTCGGCAGCTACATCGAGGCGGATCCCATTGAACACTCTCCAGCCTTACCGCTCTATGGTGAATACAAAGCTACCATCAAACTGAACGGCGAGAAAATTGATATTAACAACCTTCCGAACCTCCCTGCATCGGCAGTAAATAAAATGGAGATTCGCTTTACAGCCGGACGAATCGTCAATCTCATCACCACGCCGGTGGAGATTCCCTATGCTGATGATTCCTACGGAGAATAAAAAGAAAAACACAGGAAATTACCTTTATTAATTAACACCATAAACTTATGAAACATCTCATCTTTCCGATGAGGGCAGCAAC
>CAMKAR010000284.1 GCA_946410535.1 uncultured Bacteroidales bacterium | reverse complement strand
CTGTTTTTCGATGTTTTTTTGGCAATCTCACCAACCATTTTTGGCAACATTACCTTTTTTGTCGTGTTATGTAGAGACGGTGTGCACACCGTCTCTACAATTGTTAGGATCAGAAGCTATACTTCAGGCCGAACACCAGTGACCAGCATTGGTCGCTCTTGATGTGGGTGTTGGTATAGGTATGGGTAGGATATTCGCCGTTGACTTTGTTCATCGAGAACACGGGAGTGTTGTCTTCGAAGCGTTCAACTTTCAGAGGATTGACAACGTCGTAGCTGCCGTAGCAGGTGTACTTGTAGAGGCCCCATGCAGAATTGAACATGTTGAGGATGTTGTTGACGTTGGCGCTGAGTTCGAAGCAGTGCGTGGTCTTGCCGATGGTCTTCTTGAAGGTCTTGGCGATGCGGGCGTCGAGGAGGTGCGTCCAGGGCGAACGTCCGGCATAAGCCTCGGCATATTGTCCCTTGTGGGTACTCATATACGGGTCGTTGTCCATGAAGGTTTGGAAGGCAGCCTTGTCTTCTTCGCTCACCCACTTGAGGTCGTTGGCGCTGTTGGGGATGTACATGAGGTCGGTGGCAATGCCGTCGCCGTTCATGTCGTTGGAGTAGATGTAGCTGTAGCCATCAGCCGAGTAGGCGGTGTAGAACAGGTTGATTCTGACGCCATCGCCATCGAAGAGGCTCGGGAACATATAGCCCAAAGAGGCAGTGACCTTGTCGGGAATGACATATTGGCTGCGTTGCAGGCCAACGAAGGTCGGGCCGTCGATGCTATACAGGCCGGAGTAGGCCGACGAAGCGGCGCTGCCAGGCATGCCGGAGATTTCCTTGCTCTCAGTGTGCGTGTAGGCTGCACGGAGGTTGAAGTTCTTGAACGGGGTGACGTCGATGGCGGCGTTGACGATGTAGCCGTAGCCCTCTTTCGAGTTGGTCAGCACATAGGCGCTGTGCGAGCCATAGGTATAATCATCGAGGAGTCTGTAGTTGACGCGGTTGTCGGGACCGTTGAAACGGACATCGTCGCCGGCGTTGGCAATCATGTCGTACTTGAGGTTCCAGTCGACAAGGCGGACACCCCACAGGGTCTTGTTGAACATGCCTTCCAAGGTGAGGGTCATGGGGAACGAAACCGGGACATCCCAATCGATGCCGATCATCGACTTCCAGATTTGGGGCATCCTGAAGTTGGGGTCGACACCGTTGATGTCGCCGCTGAGCTGACCGTCTTCGGGAGTGACGGTGGTGTTGAGGCCAAGGATGCTGATCATTTCGTTGACATCGGTGGTGATGTGGCCGTCATGGACGAGGGCGTCAAGGTTGGCTGCGGTTTCGTCGGTGTAGGTGACATAATAGCCGGTGATGGAGTCGTGGGCAATGCTGCCGCTGAAGCCGTTCTTGTTCCAGCTCGACTGGATCATGCCGGCGTTTTGGGGCATATTGGTGAAGAACACGAGGGGCAGACGGCCTTGGAACACGCCGCTACCGCCACGGATGGTAAGGCCTTCGGTAGGCTCCCAGTTGAAGCCGATGCGCGGAGAGGCTTGCACACGGTCGGTGGGCCACTTGCCGGTGTTGACGACGTTGCCGCCCATGTTGTACTCAAGGATGGCATTGTTGGTCATCAGCTGCGATTCGTCGAAGAACATGGCATCGCCGCGAACACCGAAGTTCAGCTTGAAGTTCTCGGTGATGTTCCAGTCGTCTTGGAGGTACAGTCCGAATTGGTTGTAGGTGATTTCACCACGCGGGTTGGTCTCGCCGTTGTTGCCTGCGGTGAGGGCGAAGCTCAACGGGCGGGCACCCGTCAGGAAGTCATCGACGCTGGCGAAACGGTAGTAACCCGTGCCGTTACGCATGTAGGAGTTGCTGGCGGTTTGGCGTTCCCAGTTGATACCAGCGGTGATTTTGTGGCTACCGGTGTAGTAGGTCACGTTGTCGGTGGCGTTGAACACCTTGTTCTTCACGCCGTTGTTGTAGCTGAAGAGTTCATAACCAAGGCTGGTGAAAGGAATGTAGTTGCCGGTGGCTTGGAAGTCTTCGTCGCCGCTCATGATGTCGATGTGCGGGAAGAGGCTTGAGTTGGAACCGCGTTGGTCGTTGATGTCAGTGTAGGTGAAGATGAACTGGTTGCTGACCTGGGTCGAGAAACGGCTGTTCAATTCAGTGGCGAACGACATCACATCATTGCGTTGCGAGTACATGTTGTTCGAGAACGGGAACGAGTTCGGGCCTGAGCGGTTGTAGGCACGGTTGCGGAAGTTGTCGTCGCAGGAGTTGCCGTTAGGCGTGAACCATTGGGTGTTGCCAGTCTTGTTGAAACGGAACATCAGCTTGTTGTTGTCGTTGATATTCCAGTCCAAACGGGCCAACAGCTTCAGGTTGTTGTTGCCGCCGGGGTAGTTGTTGTATGAACCTGGATCGTAATTGTAGTCGTTCACCAATTTGTCGTAAATCTTGTCGAGGAGTTCAGCTGATGCGGCATCCGGACGGTATTGGATGACTTCCGAAGGCTCTTCGGTTCTTTCGGCGTTGATGAAGAAGAACAGCTTGTCCTTCACGATGGGGCCGCCAACGGTGGCGCCGTAGGTCCAGCGGCTCTCTTCGGGGCGCGTGCCGAGGCTTTCACCCAGCAGCTTGTTGCCACGGAACGTCTGGTTGGTGTAGTACGTATAGACCGAACCGTGGAACTGGTTGGTGCCCGACTTGGTGATGGCGTTGATGCCGCCACCAACGAAGTTGGACTGGCGAACGTCGAAAGGAGCAACCACGACTTGGACTTCCTCGATGGCGTCAACCGAGATGGGCGTGCCGCCACCTGGGAGGTAGCTGCTCAAGCCAAAGTTGTTGTTGAAGTTGGCACCATCGACGGTGAAGTTGGTGGAACGACCGTCGCTACCTGCAAAGCTCATACCGTTAGCATAAGGCGACACCTTGACGACATCGGTGATGCTGCGGGTGATGGTGGGCAGCGTGGCAATCTCTTCCGCGTTGAGCACGGTGGAGGTGGAGCTGCTGGTCGGCTTCGGGGCATCGCCCGTCACGACAACCTCATCAAGGCCGACGGCCTTGTTTTCGAGAAGGAAGTCGGCGCGATAGGTCTCGCCCAGCTTCAGGGTGATGTTCTCGAACCTGGAAGGTGAGTAGCCCACATAGCGGACTTCGACGGTGTAAGGACCACCGACCCTCATGCCTTGCAGCGTGAAGCGGCCTTCGTTGTTGGTTGTGGTACCATAAGTGGTGCCAGAAGGGGTGTGGACAGCGATGACAGTGGCGCCAGGAAGCGTCCCCTGGGCGTCTTTCACCCTGCCCGACATGCTCGAAGTGGTCACTTGGGCCATCAAGCTAATGGAGGCAATCATAGCCACGAAAAAAGTAAGTAACTTT
>CAMKAR010000283.1 GCA_946410535.1 uncultured Bacteroidales bacterium | reverse complement strand
AATTTTTGAATTGCTATGATTTATCAACCAGCATATTTTTTAAGTTCTTCGATGCGGGCTTTGATGGGTTTGAGTTCTTCGTACATCTCGAGGCGAGCGTAGACGATGTTGAGAGCAGTGAGGCAGTGATAGAGATTGCTGCGATTGGCACCCTGGCCTTCAGCGTCAAGATTGTCGATGAACTGGATGGCGTTGATGAAGTAAGGAATAGACTGGCGCATGAGGTCTTTCGATTCATTGTCGAGTTTTTCATACTCACCGTTTTCATAGTCCTCGGGAGGAATAAGGTCGGCTTGTTTGATTTTGTCAACAGCGCGGTTGTAGAGCATTTTGCCAAGGCCGAAATTGGCGAGGAACTGGTTGGGCAGAACACTGAGTGATTCTTTGTAGCGTTTTTCTGCATTGGCGAAGTCCTCTACGCTTTCATATACAGCACCGGCAGCAGCGAGCAGGCTGGGATGCACTTCGGGGTTGTTGGCTGAATTGGCGATAGCCTTTTCGATTTCAGCGTTGCCGTTTTCCATGTCGCCTTTCAGGAGGTAAGCCTCGGCAAGGAGCATGTTGGCGTTATAGTCGTTTTTGGAGGCTTTGGTGTAGTTCTGGGCAACCTTGATGGCTTCGTTGGTGTCGCCCTGAGCTTTGTAGATGCTGAAGAGAGTCTTGTAGACGAGTTGTTCTTTGGAACGAGTGCGCACCAGAGGTTTGAAGTATTTGAGAATAGCCGTGGTGTCGTGTGCGTTCATGGCAGCCTTGCCGGCGAGGGTGTACGACTCGGAAGCGTACTCTTTCTTACCACATTCGTTGAAAGCTTTGACGGATTCTTCAGAAAGGGCCATGGCTTGGTTCCAGTCCTGTTTGTTGAAAGCGTCGATTGCTTTTTTGAAGTACTCGTTGCCTACGAAGCTGAGGATGGTGTTGTTGCCTTCAGCATATTCGTGTTCGGTGTCGAGTTCCTTGCAGCGCAAAGCAGCGTTTTTGCATTTTTCCAGCCAGTTGGGATCGAGGTCTTTGTATTTCGATTTGGGCTTTTCGGCTTCGCCGCCGATCTGGCTGTAGATGATGCCGGCATAGTACCATGTTTTGGCATCGTTACGTGTCTGCTCGTGTTCGCAGGCGGGGTCGATAAGTTTTTTGGCTTTGTCCAAGTAGCCTCTGTTCTGGGCTTCGCGGGCACTGGTGACGTTAAGGGACTGTGCTCCGGCGGCATAACCGATGGCTATGAAAGCCAACATTAATGCGATTTTCTTCATGATATTAGTTTTTGGGTTTTGTTTTGCTATTATGTATTATTTGATGTTGATTTATTGCAGAGTACCTCTCCCCTACTCGTTGTTGGGAGTTTCGGGAGTGGTGTTATCGTCTTGGTTTTCTGTTGTTTCACCTTCCTGAATATCGGGATTTTCCTCTTCATTTTCGGTGGGCACCTTGGTAATGGAGGCGATAAAGTCCTTACCCCTGAGGTTGATGAGTTTCACGCCCTGGGTGTTGCGGCCGAGGATGCGGAGGTCGCTCACTTTCATGCGGATGGTGATGCCCGAACGGTTGATGATCATGAGGTCTTCTTCGTCGTTGACATTGGTAAGGGCAACGATGCCACCGGTTTTGTCGGTTACTTTCATGGTGGTGACGCCCTTGCCGCCACGGTGGGTGGGACGGTAGCCTTGGTTCTTGTCGGGGTCGTATTTGAGTTGGGATTTTTTACCGTAGCCGTTTTCACTGACCACGAGGATATCCTCGTTCTCGTTGTTGGTGCATATCATGCTGATGACGGCATCGTCGTCGCCGGAGAGCGTTATGCCCTTGACACCGGAGGCACCGCGACCCATTTCGCGGAACTCTTCTTCTGTGCAACGAACCACCTTGCCGTTCTTGGAGGCGATGAGGAGTTCGCTGTTGCCGTCGGTAAGGCAAGCGGTGACAAGTTCGTCGCCTTCACGAATGCCTACAGCGATAATGCCGTTGGCACGAGGACGTGAGTATGCCTCGAGCGGGGTTTTCTTCACAACGCCGTTCTTGGTGCACATGACTATAAAGTGGGATTTCAAGTATTCCTCTTCACTGAGGTTGTTGACATTGACGAATGCCTTGACTTTGTCGTCGGGTTCAATATTAATCATATTGAGGATGGGGCGGCCTTTGGCGTTCTTCTCCCCTTCGGGGACTTCGAAGGCGCGCATCCAGTAGCAACGGCCTTTCTCGGTAAAGAAAAGGAGGTAGTTGTGGTTGGTGCACATGAAGATGTGTTCGACGAAGTCTTCGCTGCGGACTGCGCTACCTTTGGAGCCGACACCGCCGCGGGTCTGTGCACGGTATTCGCTGAGGAGGGTGCGCTTGATGTATCCCATGTGCGAGATGGTAATGACCACCTGGTCGTCGGGGATAGTGTCTTCGATGCGGAAGTTATGGGCTTCGTAACGGATGGCTGTGCGACGGTCGTCGCCGTATTTTTCACGTATTTCCTGAAGTTCGCCTTTAATGACGCTCATAAGGACGTTTCTGTCGCCGAGGATTTCTTTGCAGCGAGCAATGAAACGGAGTTTTTCGTCGTATTCGTCTTGGAGTTTCTGGCGTTCCATGCCGGTGAGCTGGCGGAGGCGCATCTCGACGATGGCTTGGGCTTGGAGCTCGCTGAAGTGCCAAGTGTCCATAAGACCCTGGCGGGCTTCGTCAACGGACTTGGAGCGTTTGATGAGTTGGATGATTTCGTCGATGATATCGATGGCGCGCAGGAATCCTTCGAGCAGGTGGGCACGACGCTCGGCCTCGGCCATGTCGAACTTGGTGCGACGGGTTACCACCTCTTCGCGGTGTTGGACAAAGTTCTGGATGAGGTCTTTGAGGTTAAGAAGCATGGGGCGGCCATGAACCAAGGCGATGTTGTTGACGGCGAAGGAACTTTGGAGTTCGCTGAGTTGGAAGAGTTTGTTGAGAATGACGTTGGGGACAACATCGTGGCGAAGCATGTAGACGACACGGGTGCCTTCTTTGTCGGATTCATCGCGGATGTCGGTAATGCCGACAATCTTACCGTCTTTAACCAGTTGGGCTTGGCGTTTGATCATCTCGCTTTTGTTGACACCGTAAGGGATGGTGTGTGCTACGATGATGTTGCGTCCTTTGTTGTCGACATCGATAGAGGTGTCGGCACGGAGCACCACGCTGCCACGGCCGGTGGTGTAGGCATCGCGGACGCCGTTGTAGCCGTAGATGGTGCCGCCGCCGGGGAAGTCGGGAGCTTTTACGTATTGCATGAGCTCTTCGACAGTGATGTCGTTATTGTCGATATAGGCTATACAGCCGTCGAGAACTTCGCGGAGATTGTGGGTGGGCATGTTGGTTGCCATACCCACGGCAATGCCGTTGGAGCCGTTGACAAGCAAGTTGGGG
>CAMKAR010000282.1 GCA_946410535.1 uncultured Bacteroidales bacterium | reverse complement strand
CGAGAGCATGTCGGACATGAACGAGAGCACGATGTTCGTCACCTTCTTCTGCGGTGTGCTCGACATGAAGACTGGCCATTTGCGCTACTGCAACGCGGGCCACAACGCCCCTGTGCTTTTGAATACCGCAAAGACCCCACTTCCCGTGGTGAGCAACGTGCCGCTCGGAATCGTTGCCGGCACAGCCTTCCAAGAGCAGGAAACCGACCTGAAATACGACGACACTCTTTTCCTCTACACCGACGGCGTCACCGAGGCGGAAAACGCCAAGCACGAACTGTTCGGCGAGGAGCGTATGATCAATGCCTTGTCGGAACTCAAGGGTTCGAAGGCGCATTTGGAGGAAATGCAGAAGGCCATAAGCGATTTCGTTGGCAACGCTCCGCAGAGCGACGACATCACAATGCTCTTCATCCACTACCTGAACGAAGAGACTCCCGATACTTCAGAGCGTCATCTCCTCATTCATAATGACATACAGCAGATTCCACAGTTGGCTGATTTCGTGGAGACCATCGCTGAGGAAAAGCACCTCGACCACAGCCTCACCCTCAGCCTGAACCTCGCCTTGGAGGAGGCCGTGACCAACGTCATCATGTACGCCTACCCCGAAGGCACCGACGGCTTGGTTGACATCGAGGCCATCATCCGCGAACATTCGCTGTCGTTTGTCATCAGCGACAGCGGCCAACCCTTCGACCCCACCGCCCAGCCCGATGCCGACGTTTCGCAAAGCATCGAAAATCGGCAAGTGGGCGGCTTGGGCATCTATCTTGTCCGCAGCATCATGGACAACGTAAGCTATGAGCGCAACGGCGGCAAAAACATCTTATCAATGACTAAAAACATCTAACACCATGGAAATCAACATCAATACTCAAGGAAAAGAAACGGTGGCCACTCTCTGTGGCCGATTAGACACACTTGCCGCCCAAGAATCGGCTGCACAGTTTGAAGTCCTCCAAGAGAAAGCCAGAGGAACGGTCATCCTCGACTGCTCGAAACTGGAGTACATTTCCAGTTCGGGTCTACGGCTCTTCCTCACCCTCCGCAAGGCAGCCGACACCAAAGGCGGGAAAGTCGTCGTCAAAGACCTCAGTGCCGACGTGCGCAACGTCTTTATGATTACGGGCTTCATGAATCTGTTCGAGTTCCAATGATGCTGCTGTCCGAGAACCTGCTTCTTCTGGCCTCCCTGCTGGTGTTTGTGACCATCTTGGTCTCCAAAGTAGGCAGCAAGTTGGGTGCACCTTCCTTGCTGGTTTTCCTGCTATTAGGCATGTTGGTAGGCACCGATGGAATTGGCTTGCGCTTCGACAACTACGAGGTGGCAGAATCCATCGGCCACTTTGCTATGACCATCATCATGTTCACGGCCGGATTGGAAACCTCCTTCGCCGAAACGCGGCCTGTCATCAAGCAGGGTATCGTCCTTTCCACGTTGGGTGTCTTGTTTACCGTCGTCCTGACGGGTCTGTTCATTTGGATTACCTTTGGGCGCGTTGACAATCTGCCCGTCTTGGCGTGTCTACTGCTGGCCGCCGTGATGGGGTCGACCGACTCCGCCTCCGTCTTCTCCGTCCTTCGCGAAAAGAAGCTGCATCTTAGGGAAAACCTCAGCCCCATGCTGGAATTGGAATCCGGCAGCAACGACCCCATGGCCTACACGCTCACCATCATCTTGGTGAAAATGCTTACCACGGAGGAGTTGCTCGCCAACGGACCTTTGTCATTAGCCATGTCAGTCCTTGCGGTCATGGCCATCCAGATTGTCGTGGGCTTGGCCATAGGCATCGCCATGGGATTTGCGACGAAGTGGCTCCTCGACCGCGTCAGTTTTCCCAGCTTCGCCCTTACCGCCATCCTGATTCTCAGCGTGGGCTTCTTCACCAACGGCATTGCCTCCAAGTTGCACGGTAACGGCCTGCTGGCACTCTATGTGGCCTCCATCATCATCGGCAACAAAGCCAGTCTGAAGCAACGAAAAGAGATGCTCCATTTCTTTGACGGGCTTACATGGCTCATGCAACTCACCATGTTCCTCATGTTAGGCTTGCTGGCTCGCCCCTCGCAAATGCTGCCGTTGATTCTTCCGGCGCTTCTGATTGGCCTGTTCATGATGTTGGTGGCGCGTCCGGCCAGTGTCTATCTGTGTCTGCTGCCGTTCAAAGACATGTCTTTCAAGGCCAAGACATTCGTCTCGTGGGTTGGCATGAAAGGCGCCGGCCCCATCCTTTTTGCCCTCTGTCCCGTGATTGCCGGCTTGAAAAACTCGTCGGAAATGTTCAACATCGTGTTTCTGATCACGCTATTCTCCTTGCTGCTCAAAGGTCTGTCGTTAGGCAAGATGGCCAAGATTCTGAATCTCAGTTATGACGAGGCTCCTCATGTGGAGACATTCGGGATAGAGATACCGGAAGAGATGGGAATGACGCGCGACCATGTGGTCACGCCAGAAGACCTCACTTCGGGGGCAACGCTGCGCGACCTGCATCTGCCTCATGGCATCCGCGTGATGATGGTCAAACGCGAAAGCCAGTTCCTCGTTCCGCACGGCAGCATGGTGCTTTATCCCGGCGACCACCTGATTATCCTCATGGGAGATTCCGACGATTGACCATTAATATATGGACTAAGTAGACGGCAAACATTTGTTTGTTCAACGGCCAAAAAAGCGCCGTTTTGCCCATCGCGCGACGCGGGAGGCCGAAGGAACCCAATAAAATTTGGAGGTCTCGGAAATTTGTATAAACACACACACATTCTCAACGCCAGTCACCTTTATTAGCAATTAACCGCGACCTCTTCGGCTGGGGCACGAGCGGCTACAACCACGGTGCAAACTGCTACTAGCCGTGGGGCACCAGCAGCACGGACGAAGACTACTACGCCTACGGTAACACCACCAACCACCTGAATGACCAGACCCGCAAAGCCGACTGGGGCTACAACAAAATAAGCAACGGCGGCAACACGGAGAACAGCGGCTGGTATACGCTGACCCAATCTGAGTGGACACATGTCATCCCGTCCTTTCGCATTTGCCATGCAAAAACGGGGAATTGTGGCTGCCGTTACGACGTTTTTTGCATTTTTTCACTCAAACACTTGCGGTGTAAACAAAAAAGTTCATATCTTGGCAGTGTCAATCCGAGGATTGGCTATCCGGGTAAGTTTCCCGCGAGGGGCAAGCCTTTATCGACACTACCCATTAAAAAACAAGCCTCGCAAGAGGCTTTGTTTTTTATCGCAGACAGCACTTCGTTTCGAACCTACGTCTACGAAAAAATTTTATCCCCTCCCCTTGCGCCATGTCAAATTAATCCCTTATCTTTGCAGTCCGATGAAGTACTTAAACAAGCCATCGGAAAAGATTATCTGCACGGAATCAATCGGTTCC
>CAMKAR010000281.1 GCA_946410535.1 uncultured Bacteroidales bacterium | reverse complement strand
AGTTCTGCCGCCTCAACCATGGCGTCACCTTCCCGCTGATGAAGAAGATCGACGTGTTTGGCGAGAACGCCCACCCGATTTTCAAGTACCTCACCACGCAAGTGCCCAACGAAGAGGTGCACGGCCTGAAGGACAAGGCCACGATGAAGATGGTCGACAGCCTCAGCAAGGCCGATGGCCGCGAAGAGGGTGGCGTGCGCTGGAACTTCACCAAGTTCCTCATCTCGAAAGACGGCAGCGTCATCAAGCGTTTCGCTCCCACCACCAAGCCTGAGGAACTGGATGCCGAAGTGGCTGCCATGCTCAAATAAGAAAAGTTATGTACCCACAACTGAAACTCGACAACCAACTCTGTTTCAGGTTCTACACCGTGTCGAGGCTCCTCACGCAAATCTATTATCCGCTACTGAAGAGCCTCGGCATCACCTATCCGCAGTACCTCGTGCTGATGGTGCTCTGGGAAGCCGACCACCAACCCGTGAACGATATTGCCAAGCGCCTGTTGCTCAACACGAACACCATCACGCCGTTGCTGAAACGCATGGAAACCGACGGCCTCATCAAACGCAAGAAAGACAAAGTGGATGGCCGGAAAGTGATCGTCACTTTGACCAAGAAAGGCAAACTAATGGAGGAACAGGCGGTTGCCGTCCCCGACAACCTGGTCAAGTCAATCACCTGCTCCGACTTCGTGGGGAGCCTGCCGCAAGACATCTTCCCCGTCCTCGACAACATGATTGACACCTTGCGCCAAACCGTAGAGACCATGAACGAATAGGAAATTCCAGTCGGGATTTCCTATTCGTCGGCAAGGATCACCACCCGCATTCCCACAAAAGCGTATTTTTCCTTCAAGTCGTCCAAGTCGTCGTTGCGCAGGCGGATGCAGCCCTCGCTGCCACGACCTGGCACCGAACTTTCGTTGTTGGTGCTGCCATGGATGCCGATGCCCGAGAAGCCCGGTGTCTTGAGGCGCATGAACCAGTTGCCATATGACAGAATTGAGCCACGACCGTCGCCAAAGTCGTGAACCCACTTGGATGCATCCACTATCTCTGTGATTATAAACGGATTGTCGACAGTGCATTCGGGGGTCCTCATGTCACCTTTCTTTTGTTTTTGGCCTTTGTTGAGCGCAACGCACACAGGGTAATGAACGCGCTTCAGCGTATCGGAGCCGACCACCTCGCAGACATAGAGGCGATATTCAGGCTTTGAGATGACGATGAAACAATTTTTCTTGTTGACGACATCGGAATAAAACGTGGCCGTGTCGGCAGGGATTCGGTCAACAGAATCGGAAACCATCACGGAAGTGTCGACAGGTGCCGACAAGTCAGCTTTCATGTTCTCGCCGTTGCCGGCACCGCATGAGGAAATAGCGACCAAAGCCGCCCAAACAAACAATAAATGTGACATTTTTCTCACCGTATTTTGAGTTTTAGACGTGCAAAAATACAATTTTTTCCTCAAGGCCATCCATAAAAAAGTGGAATGGCCGGACCGTCGCGGCTGGGCCATTCCTGAGAATACAAATGAATCAAATGAGCCGCCCCTGGCGGGGCGACTTTCTTTCAACGTCCCCTATCCTTCTCCAACAGCTCTATATACTTGTTGAGGTTGGCGATGGTGGCATCCTTTGGGCAATGGCTGTCGCAATCCGCTACCGACGAAGCTGCAACATACCTTTCGGGCCAACCAATGAGGTCAATGACCGAAAGACCCAAGATTTCGCTGATCTTCTCCAAACGGCTGAAAGTGATGTCGCTCCCTCGGGTGATGTAGCTCGAATACGAACTTTGCTTGATGCCCAACTCAGCAGCGATCACCTCTTGCTTGATGTGCTTATCCTTGCGAATCTCTTCTATGTTTTTCAATATCTTTTCCACTTGGATCTCTTTAGGTTTACTGACAAAAGATTGCCTCATGCACACGGTCGAAGAAGAATGAACCCATCGGATAGCCTATGCGAACAAACAGCTCGGCGTCCATGTTGGCGAGCGAGAACAGACGCTCTATCTCTGTCTGCTTTTCGCCCGTTTGCGCTGCCAACCAGCCGATGTCGTGACCGCTTGCATCCAATGCAGTTTTCAGGAATTCCCCTGCGTGAAACGCCTCAAAAGCATCTTCCGCAGGGAAAAGGGACTGATTTGCCGTGCCTTTAGTTTTCCCCATCTTTCCTTCTTTTACAGATGAGGTATGCGCCACCCAGCAGGCCGAAGACAATCGTCCCACTGCCCAAAGGTGCGTATTGGTCGAAGGTGATGCCCAATTGCGGGATGTTGGGCAGGTCAAGCTCGCTATCTTCGGCATTTACGCGGTCGTTCTCTTCTTCCTCTTCCAAGTCCATGAGGAGGATTTGAGCCGGGGCCTGTGGAATGCTGACGGGGCCAAACAGCAGCGCAAGAATGGCCATCACGGATATGATTCTCTTTTTCATCGTTTGTTCTCCTTTCAATTATTTGTTAATGACCATTTTCTGCGTTCTCACTTGGTTGCCATTCGTCAGGCGCAACACATAGATGCCGTCGGCCACCTTAGGCATCGCGACAGTAGCTTGTGTGCCGTGTATCTCGGTGCTGAACAGCTGGCGACCGTTGAGGTCGAACATTTGCAGCACGCCCTCGCCGTTGATGACCAACTCGTCGCCCATCATGAAGGCGAATGAAGACGGCCCTTCGACAGGCTCAGGGACCTCAGGCTCATCAATGCCCGTGAACTCGAACACGAGGCGGAAACGCGAGGTGTAGTCGCTCGTCTTGGCCTCGAAACGGTATTCGTCGGTCGTGAGGCAGTCGATGTCGGCGCCCGTCAGGTTGTCGATGAGGTGGAGGTAGCTGAAGTCGGCGTTCTGCATGTTCCAGCGCAATGTGTAGACGCCGTCGGTATGCGCCTCGAAGCGCAGCGCGGCACTCTGTGTGCCCACGGGGGCGAAGGCGATCTGGTAGTCCTCGTCGCCGAGACGGAACCAGATGGAGGCGTCGCCCGAGCGCAAGCCCTTAGCCTTGCGGCCGCCGCCCTGCTCGGGACGGTCCAGCTCGATGGTGGCGAAGTCGTTGCGGCCGCCGCCGTCGGTGCACACCATGTTGACCAAGGCGTAGCGCGGCTCCCAGTCGCGGTAGTCGGAGCCTACGCTGCTGGTGTTGGTGCCACCTTTGCGCATATCGCTGTTGAAGCTGATGGGCTGGGCTGCGTCGACCCTCACGAAGAAGCCCTGGTGCGGGTGGATGTAGCGCGAGGCCGTGTAGCCTTTCAAGCCGCCAATCCATTCGCTCTCCTGCGGCGTGGAGCCTGTGGTGTAGGCGATGTAGCCCTTGGCGTCGGCGTCGAGGATGTAATAGGTGTCGATGCCGTTAGTGTTGGCGAACTGGTTGAAGTCGAGGTAGCTCTGGTAGGGGTTGCCCACGAGGTTGAAACCACGCAGCGGGTGGTCGTAG
>CAMKAR010000280.1 GCA_946410535.1 uncultured Bacteroidales bacterium | reverse complement strand
GGCAAGACCACCCTCATCCGCATCCTCAACCAAATCACCGCCCCCGACAGCGGCGAGGTGCGCATCAACGGCGAGAAGCTCAACCAAAAGCACATCGCCCAAATCGGCTACCTGCCCGAGGAACGCGGCCTTTACAAGAAGATGAAAGTCGGCGAGCAAGCCATCTATCTGGCCGAGCTGAAAGGAATCAAGAAGGCCGAAGCGCAGAAACGGCTGAAAACGTGGTTCGACAAGTTCGAAATCGGCGGCTGGTGGGACAAGAAAGTGGAAGAGCTTTCGAAAGGTATGCAACAGAAGGTTCAGTTCATCACCACCATCATCCACGAGCCCAAGATCCTCATCTTCGACGAACCCTTCAGCGGCTTCGACCCCATCAACGCCAACCTCTTGAAGGAAGCCATCCTCGAATTGCGCGACAAGGGCGCCACCATCCTCCTCTCGACCCACAACATGGCCTCGGTGGAGGAACTTTGCGACAGCATCACCCTCATCAACAAAGGCAAACGCATACTGCAAGGCCGAGTGAGCGACATCAAGCGGCAACATGACACACACCAAAGGGAAATCATCGTCCGCACCGACGACCCCAACCCCATCTACGCCCTGGGCGACACCTATAATAATATAAAGGTGGAGCAAACCGACCTCCCCGACGAAACCAAGCTCACTTTGTTTAGCGATTCGCCCAACGAGCTGGTCGCCCAACTGCTCGGCATCGGCCAACTCGTTTCCTACAAGGAAGTCCTCCCCTCGATGAACGACATCTTCATCCAAGAAGTGCAATCCCAAAACCAAGCCTCATGAACAAGATCGGACTCATCATCAAGCGCGAATACCTGACGCGCGTTCGCAAACGCAGCTTCCTCATCATGACCTTCCTCGGCCCGCTGCTGATGGCGGCCATCTATATCATCCCCATCATGCTCGCACTCAACACCAGTACCGACCACCTGCGCGTGGCCGTCGTCGACGAGAGCCATTGGTTCGAGGACCGTTTCACAAGCAACGAACAGCACACCTTCGTCAACATGCCCGGCCAGCCCATCGACTCGGTCAAGGAAATGGTGAAAACTGGTGTGTTCGACATGGCGCTCTACGTGCCGCCCACACAACTCAACATCCCGTCGAATGCCGTTGTCTACAGCATCAGGCAGGTGCCGATGGAAGTGGAGACCTACATCAGCAGCGTGATGCAAAAGGAGATCGAGGACCAGAAGCTGATGGCCAAGGGCGTCGACCCTGAGATTGTCAGCGCCGTGAAAACCAGCGTCAACCTGTCGGTGATGCGCATGGACGAAAAA
Source organism: uncultured Bacteroidales bacterium (assembly GCA_946410535.1). Next base: position 2,168 of record CAMKAR010000280.1, on the reverse strand, counting down.
GGCAACGAGAAAGAGACCTTCACCCAAGTGCAGTTCACCCTCGGCATCATATTGGCCCTGTTGGTCTACATGTTCATCATCTTCTTCGGCGGCCAGGTGATGCAAGGCGTTTCGGAAGAGAAGACCAACCGCATCATCGAAGTCATCATCAGTTCGGTGAAGCCCTTCCAGCTGATGATGGGCAAGATCATCGGCGTTTCGTTGGTCGCCCTCACCCAGTTTGTGCTCTGGATTTTGCTGACGGGCGTGCTCTATGTGGGCTTCTCGGCCTTCGTCGGGCTCAGCAACCCCGAAATCCTGTCGCAAGGCACCCTGATGAGCCAAGAAATCACCTCCACCGACATCGTGAACAACGAGAACGTGCAAAACATCCTGCAAATCGTCCACTCGATCGACTTCGGCACCATCATCGTCAGCTTCCTGGTTTTCTTCATCTTGGGATACCTGCTCTATGCCACCTTGTACGCCGCCATTGGTTCGTTGGTCGACAACAACACCGACTCACAGCAGTTCACGCTGCCTGTGACCGTGCCGCTGATGGTCGCCATCATTTCGTCGTTCTACATCGTCAACAATCCCGACGGCGCACTCTCGGTTTGGCTGTCGATGATTCCGTTCACCTCCCCCATCTCGATGATGGTCAGGATTCCATTCGGCGTGCCCATCTGGCAAATCGTGGTCTCGGTCTTGCTTTTGACCGCCACCTTCGTCTTGATGACGTGGTTGGCTGCCAAAATCTACCGCACAGGCATACTGATGTACGGAAAAAAACTTTCATACAAGGAAATTTTCAAGTGGTTAAAATACAAATAACTGATTTATAATTATTTAATCAATATTTCGGCTTCAAAAAAAGGAATAAAAAAAGTGGATGAAAAAAGTATTTTTTGGCAATTGTAAAGAAAAATCCTATTTTTGCAGGCTCGAATTTGAGTAAAAAGAGCGAAAAAGAAAATTCAACAAATTAAAAGTCAAATAATTAAATTAGTTTTACAATGCAAAACAAAGGAGCAATCAGGACGATAGCCATCATCTTCGCGCTGATCTTTCTCTATCAGCTCTCTTTCACTTTGGTGACCAAGCGAGTTGAAAGCAAGGCAGAGAAGTTTGCTGAAGCAGAGGCTACCAAACTGGCAAACGGAGACGAGTCACAGTTTAATCTTCTCAAAGACGAGAGGGAAACCTATTATCTTGACTCGGTTAGCAACGTGAATGTGTATAACCTGCTGGTTAAGAAGTACACCTATCGCGATGCGAAAGAAAGAGAAATCAACTTGGGTCTGGACTTGAAGGGCGGTATGAACGTCACCCTTGAAGTCTCGGTGAAAGACATTGTGAACGCCTTGTCGGGCAATTCGCAAGACCCCATTTTCTTGGAAGCCATGTCATTGGCCACGCAAAGACAGGAAAAGAGCGAAGGCGACTTCGTCACTCTTTTCGGCCAAGCCTTCGAAGAAGCAGCCCAAAAAGCAAACAATCCCGACGCCCGACTTGCTTCTATTTTCCTTTATGAGTTCAAGGACAAAGGCATCACCGTCAACTCCACCAACAGCGAAGTGCTGAAGGTGTTGAAGAGCGAAAGCGACGGCGCCATCGACCGTTCCTACCAAATCCTCGGCACCCGTATCGACCGTTTCGGCGTGGCCCAGCCCAACATCCAGAAACTCGAAAACTCAGGCCGAATCTTGGTTGAGCTGCCTGGCATCAAGGATCCGGAGCGCGTGCGCAAGCTCCTCCAAGGAACTGCACAACTCGAGTTCTGGGAGACCTACAACCTCGCCGAAGTGCAACAATACTTCATCGATGCCGACAACAGACTGGCCCAAACCAAAAAGGCCAAGAGCTCGTTGGAAGAGACCAAGGTCGAACAGCCTGCCGAAGAGCCTGCCATGGAAGAAGGCACTGAAGGCGAAGTGAACGCCGCCGACAGCACCAACACCCAAGTGGCCGCTGCCGACAGCACCACCAGCGACGGCGACCTCCTCAGCGAACTGGCCGAAAACAAGGACGAGGAAGTGAGCGAAGAAGAAGACGTCAACCAATTCGCCGAAAGCCATCCCTTAATTTATTTGCTCAACATGGGCGGCCTCTATGGCAACTCGGCCCGCGTTGGCATGGCCCAGGTGAAAGACACCGCCGCCATCAACCAAATGCTCGCCGAAGCCAAG
>CAMKAR010000279.1 GCA_946410535.1 uncultured Bacteroidales bacterium | reverse complement strand
AACGCTACTTCTCCCCTTTCCCCATGCTGTTTTTCGCCCTGACGGTCTACATCCTGCTGTTCACGTTCACAGGCAGCCGCCAATCCATTCAAGAGCTGGAAAGCTTAAGCGTTGAAGACACAGAGACCGCGAAATCCGACACGACAGTTTTTTCTTCAGACCTGGAAAGAAAAGAGTCCGTTAAAGAAGAAATAGCCAACAGGGTGAGTTGGTATTTAGGAACTGCAATCAAATTCTACAACAACCACTACACTGCGGTCTTCATGTTGACCTTGCCCATCCTTCTCCTCGCAACACGGGCTTGGTATGGCAAAAGCAACAGGAAACGCTATTATCAAGCGGAATATCTTGTCGCCATCGTCTATGCAATGGTCATGGTGGTCCTCTTCCGATGTTTGGTAAGCCTTGTGTATCTGTTTTCGGAACGAGCCTCCGAAGTTGTCAACAACTTTCTCATGGTGGTCATCGTTGCTGCCTTCACAGCTTGTTTCCAAAAGATGTTGGGGTTTAGCATCGCGAAGACAGCCTGGCGCAGCCTACTGGCGATTGTGTTGTATTACATCATTTTGGGTGCCCTCTTATTAGGCGTCTTTTTGATTCTCATCTTTTTCGTCTTCTTCGTCGTCAAGCGGCAACAAGGATAAAGGACATGAGCTCACTTCGCCCGCCAGAAACTCCGAGTGAAGAGCAGCAAAATGGTGAAAATCTCGAGACGGCCCACCAGCATGTCGAACGACAGCAGCCACTTGGCGAAGTCGGAGATGTTGTCGAAAGTGCCGCTCGGGCCCGTGATGCCCGTGCCGGGACCGTAGTTGCTGAAACAGGTCAGGAACGACACCGCGCCGTCCTCAAGGCTCATGCCCGCCGCCGAAAGCGCCACCACGTTGACCATGAACACGATGATAAACAGCGAAAAGAACGACAAGACACGCTTCAGGGCCATATCGTCGACGGTCTGTCCCGACACCTTAATGGTATACATGCTCGAAGAATGAATCAGTTCATTGACCGTCCTCTTGATATACTTGAACAACACGATGACACGCACCATCTTGATGCCGCCGCTGGTGGACCCCGCGCAGCCGCCCACAATCATCAAGACCACGGTCGGGATGACGAAAAGCCTGCCCCAAGTGTCGTAGTCGTAGTTGCTGCCCTGGAATCCCGTGTTCGACAGCAAGGCCACCACATGGAACAGCGAGGTTCGAATACGGTCGAGTTCTGTCTGCGGATGCGAGGCCAGCTGTTCATCGGTGATGACATCGATACGCGGAGCGAAATAGAAACGCAACATGAAAAGAACCGTGAAAATGAGGATGGCCAACAGGTACCAACGCAGCTCCTCGTTTTTCTTGATTACGTCGAAACGGCCATTAAACATGAAATGGTACATCGCGAAGTTGATGCCCGCAAGCAGCATGAAGAAGACGCAAACGAACTCGATATAATTGGATTGGAAATAGCCGATGCTGGCTTGATGGGTGCTGAAACCGCCCGTGGCGATGGTCGTAAGTGCATGGCACACAGCATCGAACCTGTTCATCGGACCTAAAGCGTAGGCTATGGCGCACATCAGCGTAAGGGCAATATAAATGATCCAAAGCAGGCGCGAGGTGGCTCCCATCGTAGGGGCCAATTTCTCCACACTCAAGCCTGGGGCCTCAGCGGCGAAGAGCGACATCTTCTTTGAGCCTTTGGCCACCGACGGGATGAAGGCCAAGGTGAACACCACCACGCCCAAGCCGCCCAACCACTGCATGATGCTGCGCCAAAAGAGGATGCCATGCGGCTGGCTGTCGATGTTGTTCAAGATTGTGGCACCCGTGGTTGAGAAGCCCGACATGGTCTCGAAAAAGGCGTCGGTCACGTTGTCGACCGTGCCATACATAAGGAAAGGCAACATGCCGAAAACCGAGAACAGTATCCACGACAAGGCGACCACCATGAAGGTGTCGCGAATCTGCAAGTTGCTCTTTTTCCGCGAATTGCCAATATTGTAAAGCAAAAGCCCGACGGCACCCGTCAGCCCAGCGGTGAGGAGGAAATAACGGGCATCGCCCTCCCCTGCCACGCGTTGGTAGTGGAGCGCCACTGCGGCGGTCAGCAGCAAAGCCGCCGTCTCGATCAGCAGAAGGACACCAAAGAGCTTGCTTTTCATTATATCTTGTTTTTCCTTTAGGGCATCCGCCCTTTTTTCCGACGTTTCACATCGGATTGTATTTTATTTTGCAGGGGTTTGCACCACCTGCGTTTTGATGCGTATTATGACGCGTTTTTTGATGCGTTTTTTGATGCGTATTTTTTATGCAGGGGTTTACACCACCTGCCTATTAGCTGTCGTCCCTACGGGACTGGTTTCAACTGCCAACTGAACAACCGAACAACTGAACAACTGAAAACTATCAGTTAGCTCCACGGTTGCGCCCAGCCGTCACCATAGTCGAAGTCGTCGTCATCGTCCTCATCCTTGAAGGAGTCGTCGGAATAAGGCTTCACCCAAGTGCGGAACTTGCCCGACGAGATGGCCGTTATCTCGCCGTCCGACTCAGGGGCAACGGCGATGTCGATGTCGTCGGAAGCCAGTTCCTTGAGCCAATGCTCCAATTCGGAGAAGCCCATGTCGGTCACCGAGTAGCCCTCCCAGTCGCCTTGGGCGGCACGCGCCGCCGATTCCTCTGATTCCCAGAGGGGTATGTAAGGTTCGCCGTCGTTGTCCTCCAGCATGGCGAAGAAGCCTTCCTTGGCCTCAAGCAGCCACACCTTGCGCGTTTCGAGGATGGCGTTGATGAATTTTTCCAGTTTTTCCATAATCAACGTTTCTTTTGCTGTTGCTGCAACTTGGCCTGTTGTTTTTGGGCCTCTTCCAACCGTTTCTGGAAGTTGCTCTTTTTCACGGGCTTCTTCTTGTTGGCCTCGATGGTGGCACGCACCTTGTTCTCGTCGATCATCTTGCGGAAGACGAACATCTGGATGAAGGTGATGATGTTGACCAACATATAATAATAGCTCAGGCCCGCCGAATAGTTGTTGAAGATGGCGAAGAACATGATGGGCATCAAGTACATCATCCACTTCATCGGCTTCATCTGCGGGTTGCTCGAATAGTCCATCTGCTTGTTGTTTACCCAAGTGTAGATAAGCGTGGTGATGGTCATCAGGATGGTGAAGAGGCTGAGGTGGTCCATGCCGAGGAACTTCGGGAACTCAACGATGCTGTCGTATGTCGAAAGGTCGTCGGCCCAAAGGAAAGGCTGTTGGCGCAACTCGATACTGGCAGGGAAGAAACGGAAGATGGCGATGAGGATGGGGAACTGCAACAGTGCGGGCAGGCATCCCGAAGCAGGACTTACGCCTGCTTGTCGTTGCAGATTCAGGATGGCTTGTTGTTTCTTCATCGCGTCCTCTTCCTTCGGATATTTCTCGTTGATGGCCTCCATCTCGGGCTTCAGCACACGGGTGATGGCCGACGACTTGT
>CAMKAR010000278.1 GCA_946410535.1 uncultured Bacteroidales bacterium | reverse complement strand
AAACCTTCCAAACATAAACACCCAAAGGCCAATCCGTTGCATCAATCGCCGTCACATTCTCCGTGAGGGCTTGGCTGTGGACGAGCCTGCCGTTCATGTCGTACACTTCTATGCGGGCGTTCTGCAAAGACGTGCGGATGTTGAGCGTGTTGCCGCCTGGGTTGGGATAAACGCTTTGCGACGTCTGAGTTATGGATTCTTCCACACCCCAAGGGTCATCGGTGACATAGGCCCAAATCATGAACTGAAGTTGTTCAAACGGCCCATAATTGGCGACATCAGCCCACTTGTTTTCCTCCATTTGCACCCAACGGGCATTGGGATCGGGGTTGTCGTCGTAACAAAACGCAGCCGAATAGGTCTCTGTCATGTCGGTCTCGGAGAAGACAATCCACAGATGCTTTGTAATATCAAGTTCAACGGGGTTGTCCAAGACAATATCGGTAAGGCCTTCATTGCCTGTCGGAGCAAAGACCTGCTCGTCAAGTAAGGTAAGAGGCATGAACTCGTTGCCATAGTAAACTCCCAAAAGCAGGTTTCCCATGATATAATAGTTTTCATATAAGGCCACTCGGGTCAAGGTGAACCCGTCGTAGGACTGCAGGACAGAAGGCGGAAACGACACCGCCCATGAGAAAGGAATCTCATAAGGGTTATAGGCAAGGTTGCTGCCATACACTTCGTTGCCATAATGAAGCCAGGCATCTTGTACGGAAACGACAGTTGGCTGTTTGAAAGGAAGAGCATCAGGCGCCTTATGGCACGCAAACAGGTTAGTTGGCTCATCCATGTTGCATTGTTCCTGGGCTTGCATCGTCGCTCCTCCCGCCATCAGCAGGAGCGCAAGCAGGGAGAAAAATTTTGTTGTTTTCATCGTATTATTGTTTTATCCATTTTCCGTTTTCAACTTCTTTGTTGCCTGTATAAACCTTCCAAACATAAACGCCATTGACCCAATCCGTTGCATCAATCGCTGTCACGTTCTCCGTGAGGGCTTGGCTATGGACGAGCCTGCCGTTTATGTCGTACACCTCCACGCGGGCGTTTGGCATTGTGGTGCGAATATTGAGCGTGCTACCACCTGGATTGGGATAAGCTGTGGCCACGGCGAGTCCATGCAAATGGGCTTCCTCGACACTCACGAAATCCTCTGGCGTGATTTTGTAGATGCAATAGTCGCGATAATCCGTTACGGTATTCCTACGTGTTGCGTAAACGAGGCAGCCTCCATCGGGGCAGTAATCGATGAAAGAAGGAATGACATGGTAGCCGGTAGGCCTGAAATAGATCTCATGTTGTTTGTTCAAAAACTCATCCGTTTGGGCGACATAAAGATTGTCATTGATGTTGCTCCCTCCGACGCTGACATCCATCCAGCCCATCATATACACGGTGCCGTCGGGACTGAAAGCCATGCCATAACCTTCGTCGTTCATCCTAGGGTTGATGATGCCCCAATTCCAATTCAACACGGCAAACTCCTCGTCGAAAACCCTCATGAAGACATCCAAATCGCTTCTTGACTTGTTTTCCGCCTTTGCAGCATCTTTGCTCAAAGGGCCTTCACATCCAATTGAATAAGTCATCCCGTTGTAAGGATTGAGCTGGACAAAGTGAGGACACTCGAAATTGCCTATCCACCCGCTGATGTAGGGATGCGACTCGTAGACCTTCCCCGCGTCTTCCACTACGGCAATCGTGTTGAGGTCTTCGTCCAATGTGTAACAATTAACTTTGTATGGCCCGGGCTCCCTCAAAATAATGCGACAACCCAATGAGTCGGGGGCTGAGAAAAACTGGTTCGTCAAAGAGAAGGGTATGGAATCGAAAATCCGCTCTCTCACAAAGTTGCCTTGGCTGTCAAACTTGACCAAATGCATGGCTTCCCTCTCGTTGACAGACCAAACGCTGTCAACAGGATAGGAAATCAACAAACTACCGTCCTTTGAGAACACGGAATGAACCATTTCGGAGTAGAGAAAAGAATCGTCGGGATGGTTGAAGTCGAGGCCTTCCCATTGACAAGGATAATAGGTCCACGACAAGTCTTCGGGATCCAGTTCAATCACACAAAGCATGGGCAAGGTGTCGTTGTCATCCACCCGAAACTTGGCATAGCGGAACTTGCCGTTGTAAAAGCCGCCATGCCTCCATTGGCTCATCTTGTAAGGGATAGGGGCCTCGGCGAGTATATCGCCATTATATGCCATTTTCAGCACCTTACAATTCTCTTCTTGGTTTCCGCCAAAAGCCAAAAAAGTCTTATCGTTATAATTCCTTATGGTGTTGAACCAAACGGAATCAGATTCGTAAATCGTAGTGAGTTCCGAGGGATACTCTTGCGCTTGCACCGCAGCCCCTCCCGCCATCAGCAGGAGCGCAAGCAAAGCGTAAAGTCTTGGTGTTTTCATTGTACAGTTTTTTTTATTGTTACTTGTTTTCTTGTCGTCGCTTGTCATCACTGCGAGGCACGAAGCAGTCCATACTGTGGGTTAACTCTCTGGATTGCTTCACTGCGTTCGCAATGACGCGATGCGTGTCACTGCAAAACTATAACAAAAAACCACTAAAAATACAACCCAAAAGGCCAAGTACAGATTTTCGTTTTAACTCATCTTGATAATCAATGCATTGCAAGAAAAAAGTACAGATTTTTCTCAGTAGGTCAGAATGGAAAACGAGTCAAAATCAACTTTTTTGTTGAGTTTGGAGCGGTATTTTGCCACCGTGTTTTCGCTCAAGCCGAGCAGGTCGGCCTCTTCTTTGATGCGGAAACCGAGCAACGACAAAACTACAAGATTGCGCTCCGTCTTGCTCAGGTCGGGATGGCCGTTTTTCAGGTTCTCCAAGGCATGAGGATAGGCGGAATCGAACGCTTCTAGAATACGTTTCAGTTTGTCGTCCTTGTCGTCTTTATAAATGACCAATGCCCGTTGCTGCAACAATTGCATGGATTGTTGCGCGGCATGGTCCAACTCCAATTGCAACTTCAGCTGTACCTCGCGCGACTTCAGGATTTCAAGCTCCTTGGCTTTCCGATAGCGAAACACCAAGACAATCACCACAAGCAAGATGGTTAGCAGCAAAGCAATCCAAAGATAAAGCCTATACCGCCTTATTTGCTGTTCGGCTTGCACCTTGTTGATTTCCATTTGTTTCTCGTACTCACCTTTCACCTCGGCAGCAGATTGTCGGTTTTCAATCTCTTCTTGTTGTGCAGCAATCAGTTTTTCCGCAAAAAAAATGGCTTTTTCGTTGTCGCCCAATGCCCTGTATGAGTAGAACAGCCATTTGCATAGCAAACCGCCTTGTTCGTGGCGGTCGGGCATTTCGTACGCTTGTGTCCCATAATAGATACACGAATCGTATTGATGGAGTTCGTAATAGGCTTCAGCCAGGTTTTCAACCAGCCCTTTTTTGTGAATGCTTTCGATGGTATCGCCCAAAAGCGCCAATCCCTTGCGACTTTCCGCTATCAT
>CAMKAR010000277.1 GCA_946410535.1 uncultured Bacteroidales bacterium | reverse complement strand
TAGATGCGGGCTTCGCTGAGGTCGCCCTTCACAGTCTCAAATTTGTACTTGCTTTCTTCTTGCTTCTTGTTGCAAGCTGAAAAAAGCATCAGCACCGCTGTTCCAAGCAGCAATGCCTTTTTCGAAAAGTGTTTGTTCAAATGCTTCATTTTTAAATTATTATGATGTGATTATTTGAATCTTTGCAGAAAGCCGTTCATGTGGTAAAGGCCATCTTGGTTTGTCTTCAGACCTTTCAGCTGAAGCGGAAACACAACAGGCGGATTGTTGAGGTCGAGGAGCGATAGTTGTCTTAGTTGCTCCGTGCTTTGGTAGACGAGGTTGATGGAAACAAAGTATTGTCCTTCAGCGTCTTGCCATTTTTCAATAACAAGTTTGGACCCAATAGGTGTCTTTTTCTCTATAGTTTGCGGCAGGCTGTAGTCTTCAGCTTCGATGGCGGCCAAAACGCTGCCAATGTTCGAGTCGTGACCGCAAAGGAAAGCGAACTTGCGGCCTTCGGTCTGAAGCTCCTCGGCGATGGTCTTCAAAAGGGGAGCGGCCACCTGATGGGCCACCACGGGCGCGGTGAACAGCACGTCGCCATACCAGTCCTTGATTTCGGAAATCGTTTCCCATTCTTCAAGGCTTAATGTGTCGCCAAACGCGGCTTTCACCGCATCGGATTCTTCGTAATATTGCAAGACGAGGGCGTCGGCGGCCTGACAAGCCAAACGGAACGAACCGCCCATGGCGGGCTCACGGTTTTGAACCAAGTGGATTTGCAGGTCGTCGGTGCGGAAATGGCAGGTGTCGCCCTGCCGGCAGGCTGCACTTTGTTCCATGTCAAGGACTTGCTCAAGAAGACGGAAGTTGTCGGCCATTTTTTCGCTGATGCCGTTCAAGCCTCTTTCGCCGCCCATGGCCGTGATTTCTTGCATGGCCTGCCGACGGAAACCGTCGGTTACCTCGGTCAATTGTGGATTGAAAACAGGGTCCATCTTGCCGATTTCGCAATGGTGCTCCACGCGGATGTTGGCAACGGGCAGCATCCCCGACGAAAAGTATTGCGCCGTGGCAATGGTGCGTTGCATCGAATTGGCGTAGAAACGCATGGCACCTTCTTCTGGCATCTCGTTTTCCTTCATCAGCCCTTCGCTGACGAGCCATTTGCGGAAATATTGGCCCATCATGGTCTCCAAGACGCCGCCACGAAGCGACAACTCGCTGGGCGCCGACGACCACTGGAACCACTCATGCGGCGTGATACGCCTCAAGGTGGACCGTTTCCCCGAAAGCGGCGAACGGATGTTGTGCCGACTCAAAACCACGACCTCCTTCAGCGCATAACGTTGGCGGAAATCGTTGTTGCGTGTTTGTTGTGCATGAGCTTCAAATGACAGAAGAAACAGTAGTACTGCAATATAAACAATTGAAGCACAACGATTTGTTATTCTTTTTAAAAACGAATTACCTTGGCGCATCTATGGTCGGAATTAATGGCTGCAAAATTACGTATTTAATTCATTCATTGGATGTTTAACAGCCATTAATGTTGTATTGGAGTGGAAAAATAGTCCACTTTTTTAGTTGTCTTCGAAATTCCTCGGGAAACGGCCCCACATCTCGTAAGGCTTGCCAAGTTTCCTGACGAAAGCCGACCACATCGTCTCCTCAGGCGTGTTGAGATATTCCTCAACGGTGATGTTGCCAATGACCCATGTGTTGCGCACCAGTTCGGTCACTAACTGCCCCGCATCCCATCCGGCATAGCCGAGATAGAAGCGTGTGTTCTCTTCGTTGGCTATTCCAGTGGCAATCAACGTCTTGAGCGTTTCTACTTCACCGCCCCAATAGAGACCGTCGATGATGGGCGAGGAGTCGGGGATGAGGTCGCCAAGCGTGTGGACAAAGAAAAGCTGGTTGTCGGCCACGGGACCGCCAAGATAGGCCGCCGACTCGAAATCGGGGAAATCGTCGACGATTTGGCTGACGCTGGCATTGAGCCGCTTGTTGATGATGATGCCAAAACTCCCTTCCGACTCGACATGGTCGATGAGCAGAATGACCGATCTCCCAAAATGGAAGTCGTTCATTAAAGGCTCAGAAATCAAGATGTTACCTTGTTTCGGATCCAACGAATTGCTCTTGATGACAAACTTTTCTCCTAAATCCATAGCGCAAAATTAGTCTTTTTGGCCGATATTCAAGCCACTTTTCGTAATTTTGTGCCATAAAAACGCAACAATCTTGAAACGCACCGACAACCAACCCAAGTTCGACGCCCTGCGCGCGGAGTTCTCCACCTTCACCTTTGAAAGCCAAACGGTGACCAAGGAAAACGGCACTTTGCGCCTGTCTTTCAGCTTCAACCTCGACGACCGCTACCACTTCCGCCCGACGCTCGAAATTCCCGCCCGGCCTTTCTTCGATTGGGACAGCATCCCGATGGATGAATTGGAGTTTTTGGCCTTCCAAATCGGCATGACCGAATTGGTGAGCTATTGGAAAATTGCCTGTCCGAAAAAGGTAATTGTGAAGCCTTTTGCCTTGACGGAAAGCCAAATCAAGTTCTGGAAAAAGCTGTATTACAACGGCTTGGGCGAGTTTCTTTATCTGAACGGCATCACGGTTTCGGAAGCGGAACTGATGCACATCGAATCGGCTGGAAACGTGCCTTTTGCAAGTGTGGGAACGAAGCTTGAGGACAAAGTCCTGGTGCCCATCGGGGGCGGCAAGGACTCCGTGGTGACGTTGGAATGTCTGCGCAACGAGATGCCCGTCATCCCGATGATTGTCAACCCAAGAGGGGCAACCTTGAATTGCGTGAAAGTGGCTGGCTATAGTGCGAACGACTTCATCGTCATCAACCGAACGCTCGATCCGACCATGCTGAAACTCAACGCGGAAGGCTACCTCAACGGACACACGCCTTTCTCGGCTTTGTTGGCTTTCATCAGCGTTTTGGTGGCTTTCGGTAGCCGATCGAAATACATTGCCTTGTCCAACGAAAACAGCGCGAACGAGAGCACCGTTCCAGGCACCAACATCAACCACCAATACAGCAAATCCATCGAGTTTGAGTGCGATTTCCGCAATTATGTGGCTGAGAATCTGAGTGATGAAGTGCAGTATTTCAGTTTCTTGCGCCCGTTGAGCGAGTTGCAGATTGCCAAACTGTTTGCCCGATGCGAGGCCTATCATCCCGTGTTTCGCAGCTGCAACGTGGGCAGCAAGACCGACTCGTGGTGCGGTCATTGCCCCAAGTGCCTGTTCACTTGGATTATCCTTTCACCCTTCCTGTCAAGAGAGAAATTGACGGCTGTTTTCGGCAAAGACTTGATGGCAGACGAGAGCCTGCGACCCATCTTGGAAGAGCTGAATGGCACTGCACCTGTGAAACCTTTCGAGTGTGTGGGTACGGTGGAAGAAGTTAGGGCGTGTCTTAACGCTGTGGGCACTTCGACAAGCTCAGTGACCACTAGCTCCAAGGACCCTGAG
>CAMKAR010000276.1 GCA_946410535.1 uncultured Bacteroidales bacterium | reverse complement strand
GAATGGAACAAGGGCATCTATCTCGTCAACATCATTGAGGAGAACGGTGCCGTGGCGACCAAGAAACTGGTGGTGAAATGACATGTTCAGGTTTGTAGAGACGTGCCATGGCGCGTCTCTACAGGCAAACCTCTGTTTCGGTTATCCTTATTCCCTTTTGGGTGAAAAACCAAAGAATCCCCGATTCCGTGTCGGGGATTCTTTCTATTTTTGCAGCAACGAGAAACTACAGATTGTATAGATGAATCGTCGCTTCGCGTCATTGCGAACGCAGTGAAGCAATCCAGCGAATGAATCTGTAAATCTGGATTGCTTCGTTCCTCGCAATGACGCAAAACGGGTCAAAAAGGCGGTCGAAGGGCATCGTAGTTATCTGTATCAATCGGATGCTTGCATCCCTAAAATTATCGAAATCACATCTGTATAATCTGTGTAATCTGTAGTTAGAGAAAAAGAATAAACAATGAAGAGAATTTTCCCAATCGTAATCTGCGCCTTCATGGCCTTGGCCTCGTGCCAAAAGAAAAACGCCCCACTGTTTCGCGGCGACTATTCGTTCAAGACCTCCGGCAGCGTCACCTTGGAGGAAATCGTGCCCCAAGGCGAAACGGGCGAGACCTTCACCGTTGGCCTGCCCAACGAAATCGGACAGCTGGAAATCAGCACCTTGGACAACTGCAAGGACAGCGTCCTCGTGGTGATGAACACCATGGGCGGCGAAGTGGTAGTGGCCCACGCCCTCTGCAAGGACAACGAAATCTTCCTCCGCGACTTCAAGAAAAACACGCTGCTACTCACGGGCGACAGCCTCACGTTGAAGAACGACCTGCGCGTGAAGGCCACAGGACGAATGTATGAGGACAACACGCTCATCCTCAACATGATTTACGACGGCGAGGCCGAAAGAAACGAACGCAGTTTCAAGGTCTTCGGTGATGATATCCGCATGGCGGCGATTAGAAATTAATAGCTATGAAAACCAAACACATACTATTGTTTTTACCCCTTCTGCTGTCCGCCTGCCACACCGACCCGCAGCAACTCAAGGAAAAACTGATTGGCGGCCCAGCCGAGGAACGTGTCATCGCCGTGGGCGTGTTGCCCATCGACTCGGTGAGCGGCATCGTCAGCAACACCTATCCTGGTTATTTGGAAGAGGGTCAGTCCGTCGACATGGCCTTCAAATATGGTGGCACTTTGCAGACACTCAACGTGAAGGAAGGCAGCACGGTGCGCAAGGGACAGGTGCTGGCCCGCGTCAGCTCGGCGCAGATGGAGAGCACGCAACGCTCGGCACAGGCCACGCTCGAACAGGCCCAAGACGCCTATGAGCGTCTGAAGAAGGTGCACGACAACGGCAGCCTCCCCGAAATCAAATGGCGCGAGATGGTGGCCAACCTTGAGAAAGCCCAAGCCGCCTTGGACCTGGCCAACGCCATGCTTGCCGACAACACCATCATGGCTCCCTTCAGCGGCACCGTCGCCTCGCTCAACGCGGAGTTGGGCGAAAACATCACCCCGCTGAAACCCATCATGCGCATCATCAACACGGAAGGCCTGACGGTGAAGATCTCCGTCCCCGAAAACGAAATCGCCAAAGTGCGCGTGGGCGACACCGCCGAGGTGGTGGTTCCCGCCTTGGGCGACCGCCGTTTCATGGGCAAGGTGACCGAAAAAAGCATGACCGCCTCGCTGCTCACCCATAGCTATCCCGTCAAGGTGCTCATCGAGCAACCCGACGAAGAACTTGTCCCCGGCATGATCAGCAAGGTGGTGCTCAGCGCCGATGTCAGCACGGGTATCATCGTGCCCGCCAATGCCATTCTCGTCAACCAAGAAGGACGTTTCGTTTGGGTGGCCGAAGAAGGTCGAGCCACAAGGCGGAACATCACAATTTCGGGCTATTCCGGCTCGGGTGTCATCGTCAGCGAAGGCCTGCAGGCTGGCGACGTCGTCATTGTGGAAGGCTACCAAAAAGTCAGCGAAGGAATGAAAGTGAAATATTGACACGAGACTGCGGGGCGGGCTCGTCCTGAAAGGACGATATTTTATTAACCCGGTACAAGCGCAGCGCAGTGCTGAGGTCAAGCAAGGAGAAAACCAATGAGCAAACTCAAAGATAAAGGTATCATCAGCGGCAGCATACGGAACCAGAAAATCGTGTGGATTGTGGTGGCCGTAGTGGTGGTTTTCGGCATCTATGCCCTCGTCGACATGAAAAAGGATGAGTTTCCGGCCTTCACCATCCGCCAAGGCATCGTGGCAGGCGTCTATCCCGGCGCCAATTCCGAGGAGGTGGAGGCACAGCTCACCAAGCCCTTGGAACAGCTGCTGTTTGCCATGCCTGAGGTGGACCGCAAAGGCACCTATTCCATCACCAAGGAAGGGATGTGCTACATCTACACCAGCCTCGACGAGTCGGTGAAAGACAAGGACATCGCTTGGTCGAAGATACGCCATAAAATAAACGAAGCCAAGACGTTGAGTTTTCCGGCAGGCGTGTTGGCCATCGCCGTCATCGACGATTTCGGTAATACCTCGTCGCTGCTCATCGCCATGGAGTCGGCCGACAAGACCTACCGCGAGATGCACAGCTACACCGACGACCTCACCCGTCGCCTGCGCGAAATCCCACAGATGGGCAACGTGCGCGTGATGGGCGAGCAAAACGAGGAAATCGCCGTTACCGTTGACAAAGAAAAGCTGTCGTTCTACGGCATCAGCCCCAACACGTTGATGTTGCAATATGCCTCGCAAGGCCTGCTGACCACCTCGGGCGCGATGGAGACCGACGACTTCGACCTGCCGCTGCACATCGACAATCCCATGGTTAGCGAGCAGGAACTCGAAGAACAAATCATCTATTCCGATGCGGCGGGCAACACCATCCGCCTGCGCGATGTGGCCACCGTCGAACGCCGCATGGCCGAGCCTTCGAAAGTGGTCAACTTTGATGGCGACAACGCATTGATTATCAGTGTTGAAATGCGAAAAGGCTACAATATTGTCGCTTTTGGTAAGGAAGTCGACAAGGTGCTCACCGCCTTCAAGCAAACCTTGCCTGACAGTGTGCAGCTCTACCGCATCACCGACCAGCCCAAGGTGGTGCAGAAGTCGGTCAGCTCGTTCCTCCGCGACTTGGTCATTTCCATGATCGTCGTCATCGCGGTCATGCTGCTGCTCTTTCCCATACGCACGGCCCTCATCGCCAGCTCGGGACTGCCCGTTTGCACCTCCGTAAGCATCGGGCTGATGTATCTATTTGGAATTGAGTTGAATACGGTCACATTGGCCGCCCTTATCGTGGTCCTCGGCATGATTGTCGACGACTCCATCATCAACATTGACGGCTACATCGACAAGCTGAGTCAAGGCTACAAGCCCTTCGATGCCGCCGTGAGCAGCGCGAAGGAATTGTTCATGCCCATGTTCATCGCCACCGCCGCCATCGCCTGCATGTTCTTCCCGATGACGCGCATCATCACCG
>CAMKAR010000275.1 GCA_946410535.1 uncultured Bacteroidales bacterium | reverse complement strand
TCCTCGGTGGGCATCAGCGGCATGTATTTGGCGGCAAAAAGATTATCGCTGTCGTGCAGAATCGAGTAACGGGCAATGTCCTTGCTAGTCTCGCTGCACAACACGATGCCAATGGTCGGATTGTCGCCCTCGGTGCGCTTCAGGTCGTCATACATCCGCACATACATGTCCATCTGCCCCACGTCTTGGTGGGTGATTTGTCCCTTTTTCAAGTCGATGAGGACGAAGCACTTCAAGAGATAGTTGTAGAAAACAAGGTCGATATAGAAGTCGCCCATGTCGGTGAAGATATGCTGCTGACGGGCCACAAACGCAAATCCGCGCCCCATCTCAACCAAGAAATCCTGCAAATGTGAAATCAGGCCTTTTTCCAACTCCGTTTCCGAAAAGTCGGTGTCATGCTTGAAGCCGAGAAATTCAGCCATGATAGGGCTTTTCAGAATCTCTAATTTGTCAGGAACTGACTTGTTTTCAAGGTTTTCCAAAATCTGGGGCTGCTTGAAATGCCGCTCGAAATATTGTGTGCTGATGTTACGGTCGAGGGTGCGCACGCTCCACATTTCTGTTGAGGCGGTTTGCAAATACCATCGTGCGGCAACAGGATCTTCAACTCGCAATGTAGTCAGTATATGAGACCACTTCAAATTGTGCAAACGCGTTTGCACAATTTCCAAGTTGTTGAATGTCAAATAGAAACTTCTGAAATACTGAAGATTGCGTTTGCTGAAACCTTTACCGTATGTTTTAGTCAGTTCCTCGGAAAGCATTTCAATCAACTGCGTTCCGTATTCGGCGCGTTCCTTTCCGTTTTGCTCTTGCTCCACAATGCGCTGTCCTATGCGCCAATAGGTCTCAATCATCACTGTGTTCACGGCTCCGTATGCGGCATTGCGCCCTCTCTCAACAAGGCTTTTCACCTCGTTGACAAACGATGCATCCACTATGTTTTGCAACTCTGTCGACATGCTGTCGTCGCATTTTCACCCCGCAAAAATAAACATTTTACAGCAACACGCCAACAAAAAAAGGCGTAGCCCCGAAAAGCCGCGCCTTGTTCTAATAAAAAACCCTTAATTTCAGTCCCAAATCTCGTAGTCGCCCATCCAGGCCTTGATTTGGTCGTAGGTCATGTTGAAGTAGCGCTTCTCTTGGTTCAAGGCGGCCATCTGCGCCATCTCTTCTTCGCTCAACTCGAAATCAAAGACTTCGATGTTTTCCTTGATGTGGTCGGGGTTCGATGAGCCGGGCACCACGCAGAAGCCTTTCTGGATGTGCCAGCGGATGATGGTTTGGGCTGCACTTTTGCCGTGGGCCTTCGCAATCGCGTTGATGACCGGGTCGCAGAGGATTTCGCCCTTCGAGTCGCGGCCACCGAGCGGAAACCAGCACTCAATCTGGATGTTATGTTTCTAAATAACAATGAAAAAAGCAACCCGATGTTTCACAGATTGCTTGGATAGTTTCAAATTTTGGAGAAAGTTTACTCCACGTTCTTGATGAACTTCGCCGGATTCCCTCCAACTATAGTATTAGGTGCGACGTCCTTGGTGACAACGGCTCCAGCGGCCACCACTGCGTTTTCGCCTACGGTGACGCCGGGCAGAATGGTGGCTCCCGCGCCAATCCAGGCGTTCTTGCCAATGTGGACGGGCTTGCAGATGAGCAGCTGTCGGTCGTGCAGGTCGTGGTTGTTGGAGATGAGCTGCGCATTGGCGGCAATCATTGCGCCATCTTCGATGGTGATGCCGCCGCGACTCATCATCAGGCAGTTGTTCATGATGAACACGTTACGGCCTATCTTCACACGGTCGAAGCAAACGCCGGTGAGTCCGGGCTGGATGAAGCAGCCTTCGCCGAGGTTGTCGCCGAAAAGGTCCTTCAGCAGGGCGTTGTATTCCTCGGTGAAGGGCATGGTGTGGTTCAGTTTGAAAAGGGTCTGCGCCTGACGCACGCCCTCTGCGTGTTCTTCGGGCGTGGTTTGGCGTGGGTCAACGATGAATTCTTTCATTTTATTCTATTTTTTTGTGGGTTATTCTCTAAAATCGGTCGGACTCGCCCCCAAATACTTCTGCACATACCTTGTAAAATAAGACAGCGACGAGAAATTGAACCTGTCGCTGATTTCGGTCAGGGTGAGGCTGCGATCGCGGAGCAGACGGCTGATTTCCAATGCTGTGTAGCGCGTAATCCAGTAGTTGGCTGGGAATCCACTCACTTTCTTCGTCACTTCGGAAAGGTATTTCGGGGTGACGCACAGCTTGTCGGCATAATAGCCAATCTCGCGGTTCTCGAAAAATTCGCCGCCTTCGAGCAGGGCAAGGAACCCGTCCATGATTTGGGCATACTGGCTCGTCACCTTTTTCTCCTCGCCATAAAGCTCGGTATGGAAGTCGAAGAAGTCGATGATCATGCACTGGATGGCATTAATCATCGCCTCGCGGTGGAAGTGGTGGTTGGTGAGTCGATGGCGCCGTTTGATGTAGTCGAAGTTGAGTATGCAAACCTCCTGCATCTCAGGATTGAGGCGCATGATAGGGTTGTTGAACAAGGCCAAATGTCCTTTCATGCCATAGTTGCTTTGCGGCGTGCATACTTCGATGAACTCTTGGGTTACATAAATCGCATCTACAACGAAATCAGCACTTTGAACAATATTGGTCGTCATATCGCAGCGCGTGAGAATCAGGCAGTTGCCCGCCTCGAAGCGGAACTGTTCGTTGTTGAAGCTGAAGGTGCAATGGCCATTGCGGCAGAAGGCGTGGCAAAGGTAGCCCGTAAAACGCTTGTCGGCAAGGTTTTCAAGGGTGTTTTCGATGATGATGTCTTGTCGTTCGTTCATGCGGGCAAAGATAGGGAAAATCTTGGTTCAAAACACTGTTTTCAGTTTCTCAGCCAACGCTCCATTCCTGCCAATGGTTTCGTGTCGATCAGCTTCAGCGACTTCACCATCTTGGCCGTGCCTTCCTTGTATTTCTTGAAGTGCGCGGTCTGGATGTGGCTTTGGTAGGCCGCTTGGCTGGCGTAGATTTCGAGGATGTAGATTTTGCAGGGGTCTTCCTTGGCCTGCATCGAGAAAAGGGTCAGCACACCAGGCTCCACTTTCACTGAGGTCTCCCCTACTTCCTTCGCGAAGGCGAGATATTCCTCCAGCATCGATGGCTCCACTTCGATTTCGGCGAGGCGGACGATTTTTTGGTTCGCAGACGTCTCGTCTGCGGCTGCAACCGAGACGGTTGCGAACCCAGTGAAAAGTCGCCGCGCGTTGTCGGTGAATATGTCCTGCGGACTCAGCCCATGCGAGGATAATCGTTCCTCCAAGGCTTTCTTCCCGCTTATGAGCACAGGATCGGCCACGTAGGGATAATCGCTGCCGTAAAGGAGATGGTCGGGCGTGGTGATGGTCAACAGGGCTTCGAGGGCCTCATCGGTGGGCGCACCTGCGAGGTCATAATAAAGGCGCGACAGGTTGGCGTCGACATCCACGGGCTGCATGATGCCTTGCTTCACCATC
>CAMKAR010000274.1 GCA_946410535.1 uncultured Bacteroidales bacterium | reverse complement strand
GCTATGGCTTGACCGAGACCTCGCCGGTGATAAGCGTTAACAGCATCACAAGGCGTATCGTTAAGGCAGGTACCGTTGGCGTCACCTGTCGCAACCTCGACGTGCAGATTGCACCTGAGACGGGCGAAATACTCGTGAAGGGATCGAGCGTGATGAAGGGCTACTACAAAGACGAAGAGCAGACCCGCGAGGCCATCGACGAGAACGGCTACTTCCATACAGGCGACATCGGAGAGTTTGACGAGGACGGCTTGCTGCGCATCACAGGGCGCATGAAGGAGGTTTTCAAGGACTCGATGGGCAAGTACATCTCGCCCGGACTGATAGAGAACCGTTTCGTTGAGTCGCCTTTCTTCAGCAACATGATGGTGGTGGGCGAGAACCAGAAGTTCGCCGCTGCCCTTATCGTTCCCAACTTCGAGTATTTGAAGAACTGGTGCGATGAGAACAACATTATCGTTGCGTCGAACGAGGAGATGGTGAGGCACAACCTTGTGGTGGCGCGTTACCGTCAGGAGGTCGACACTTACAACAAGTTCTTCGGCGACTTCGAGAAGATCAAGCGTTTTGAGCTGATGGACCACGAGTGGACCATCGAGGATGGAGAAGTCACGCCGAGCCTCAAAATCCGCCGCAAGATTATCGCCGAGCATTACAAGGATTTGATCGACGGAATGTTCGCTGAATAATACCCCTGCCGATTGGAGAGATGGGGCAAGCGGGTGAAGGGAATCCATGAACTGAAATAATTGGTATGTTTTTTCGAAAAAAGCATTACCTTTGTGGCCTGATTTTTTAGACCACAAGGCATGACTAAGAAACGATTCAACCCCATAACCGACAAGTCGAGCGAGATCATCGCCTTCCTGATGGCGTCGCCCGACATGCCCAACGACCCCGACCTGCGCTTCAAGATTGAGCTTTCGGTCGAGGAAGCCGTAGAGAACGTGGTGCGCTATGCTTACGAAGGCGGCATCGGATGGCTTGAGGCCGGCACAAGCCTCGACCACGAGTCGCTGGTGCTGACCATCGAGTTGCGCGACGCTGGCGTGCCCTTCAATCCTTTGGAAAAGGCCGACCCCGACGTGAACCTTTCCGCCGATCAGCGCGAAGTGGGGGGGCTTGGCATCTACCTTTGCAAAAAGATGATGGATAGCATCGAATACCATTATGAGAATGGTAACAATGTGTTGATAATGAGAAAGATAGTTAAAAACTGATAGTGTAATCCAGTCCCGTAGGGACGGCATATCTGTAAGCAGGCGACGTAAGTCCCTGCGTATCAAAAAAATGAAAGTCACAATAAAAAAACAAAACGAAAAGACGCTCGTGACCCTCGAAGGGCGCATCGACACCACTAATGCCGACCAGTTTCAGCATGACATCGCTCCGTTGATGGAAGACGAATGCCCCAACATCGACATCGACTGCACGGGCATGACCTACACCTCGTCACAAGGCTTGCGCATGTTCCTGCTGTTGCAAAAAAGCGTCATGGCACATCATGGCACAATGGTGATGCGCAACATGGATTCGCGAGTGAAGGAAGTCTTCGACATCACCGGTTTCTCGAACATCATCACCATTCTCTGATGCCTATGAAACTCGATTTCCATAGCGAAATGATACTCGACGGGTATCGCGAGAATCTTCCGGTGTATGAGAAAATCTTGTCCATCGTGCTTGAGCGTTTGCGCCAATGCCTTGACGAAAACCATCTTCATATTGCCGGGCTTGAGTCACGCATCAAAGCGGAAGACAGCTTGACGAACAAGTTGGAATTGAAAGGGTATAAGTACAAGACAATCAGTGATGTAACTGATATTGTGGGCATACGTGTCATCACATTTTTCAATGATGAGGTGGATGTCATCTCGGCCTTGGTGGAAAAATTGTTCCAAATCGACTGGGACAACTCTGTCGACAAGCGCAAGATGCTCGAAATCGACCGTTTCGGCTACATGTCGCTGCACTATATCTGCCGTATCCCCGATACGATGTACCACGACCCTGACATGCCCCAGCTGAACCAAATCCGTTTCGAGTTGCAGATGCGCAGTATGCTACAACACATGTGGGCCAACATGTATCACGACATGGGCTACAAGAGCGACGTCGAGATTCCGAAAGAGTATCAGCGCAATATGAATCGCTTGGCGGGGATGCTCGAACTTGCCGATGAGCAATTCAGCCGCATTCGCAAGGAGATCAATAACTACCGGCGCAATGTGCAGTCGTTGGTGGCAAGCGGCAATTTCGACGAGGTGCCGCTCGATGGCGATACTTTCCGTAGCTACTTGGGACTGAAGCCTTTCCATCGTCTCGCGGAGAAGATAGCGGGCATCAACCAAGCGGAACTTTATGAGGACAGCCTGCTACCTTATTATAATGTGTTGCTCCATATGGGCATGAAGACCATCGGCGACATCGAACGACTTCGCAAAACCTATAGTGACGGTGCCTATCAGTTGGCGCTTTTGCAATTGGCTGGCACGGGTCTCGACATTGTGGCCTATTCGGTGGCATTGCAAAACATCTGCATCGTCGCCATCCTCAAGCAAGGCTTCGGCGAAGGCGGATTGGTTCGTCTTTTTGCAGCCCTTTTTGGCGAAAACGACTATAATGTCCAACGCGCCCAACGCCTCATCGATCAAGCTAAGAAAATTAATCTGGTGTGACTTTTTCCCACGTCTCGCAGTCTCGTGTCCCTTAGTCAAATAATTATCAATTAAACACTTATCCCATGAACAATCCCCTCGAAACCTCTTTCTTCGATGAGGCCGCCAAGTTTGCCATCGTAGCCCATCGCGGCACTGAACGTCGTGGCAAAGGCTACCCCTATATCCTTCATCCTATGGAAGCCGCTGCAATTGTGGCCACCGTCACCAGCGATCCCGAAATGCTTGCCGCCGCCGTCTTGCACGATACCGTTGAAGACACCGACGTGACCTTGGAACAGATTCGGGAGAAGTTTGGCGACCGCGTGGCACTCCTTGTCCAGCATGAGACGGCTCCCGAATCAAATCATCTCACATGGAGGGAGAAGCGTGCCATGCAAGTAGAGCAATTGGCATTGGCGCCCTACGACAGCAAGGTGGTGGCCATTGGCGACAAACTCTCCAATCTTCGCGGTATTGCCCGCGACTACCATCTTTATGGCGATGCCACGTGGAAACTGTTCCATGCGCCAGGCGGCAAAGCCGATGTTGAGTGGTACTATCGTTCGTTGGGCGAAGCCTTAAGCGACCTCTCGGAGACGTTGGCTTACAAGGAGTTCGTGTGGCTCCTCGAGCTGACTTTCGGTTAGTCGCTCAATACATCAGATACTTTTCGCGGATCGTCTTGAACGCCCCCAAGTCTTCTTTCCATGAGGCGCGAATCTCGTTGGCGTTTTTCCCGTTCTCAATGTCCTTCTGCAACTGTTTGTCGCCCGAAAGCAGGCGGAAATAGTTGGTAAAGAAGCCTTTGTCTTTCATTTTTTTTTTTTAGGGTTAGGGTTAGGTTAGGGAAAGAGTGT
>CAMKAR010000273.1 GCA_946410535.1 uncultured Bacteroidales bacterium | reverse complement strand
TGTCGAGGCTCTCGATGTCCTCCTGGTTGATGTTGTTCAGGGCCGTACCCCAGTCGCGACCGCCGCTCCACGAGGTGAGGCCGCCTTCGTTGGTCATCGGCACGCCGTCGACCACGATGAGCGGCTGGTTGTCGCCAAAGATGCTGTTGTTGCCACGGATGGTGATACGCGACGAGCTGCCGTCGACGCCGTTCGGGTTGATGATTTGCACACCCGCCGAGCGGCCGCTCAAGGCGCTGATGACGTTGCCTGAGCCCGACTTGGCGATGAGGTCGCCGCCGATTTCCTCGGTGGCATAGCCCAACTCGCGCTTCTGGCGTTTGATGCCGAGAGCGGTGACCACCACGTCGTCGAGAGTCTGCGAGTCAAGCTCAAGGGTGACATTGATTTTGTTTTTGCCTTTGACGGCCACTTCCTTCAGCTTGTAGCCAACGAAGCTGAAAACCAGCACGTCCTGGCCGTCGGCTTTCAATGAATAGTTGCCGTCAATGTCGGTCACGGTGCCCGTCGAAGTGCCTTTCACCTGGATGGTGACGCCAGGCAGACCGTAGCCGTCGTCGCTCGAAACGACCTTACCCGTCACCGTCAGGCTTTGTGCAAGAACGGCCAATGGCGAAGCCATTAGGGCAAGAAGGAAAAAGAGTAGCGATTTCTTGTTCATACAGTTATAGTTTTAATAATTTGCGACAAAAATAGAAATAATTCTCTTTGGGTTTGGTTTTTTTGAAAAGATTTGGATTCTGTATCTAAGATTTCAGCAGTTTTTGCATCTTGGCAGTCATCCAAAACCGTAAGTAAACAACCTCGCCACAGGCTTGATGCACTGCGACTATTGCGGCCAAAATCATCGCCGAACTGCATTTTCCGTTAAAATAATGTCTCGACCTATCGTTTTATTTCCTATTTTTGACCCCCGAAAACTAACACAAAAGGTTTTATGACCGAAGAAAACAGTAAATGGCTCGTCATCGTCAACCCGAAAGCCTCCATCGGCAAGGCGGGAAAAGATTGGCCACAGATAAAGCAAATCCTTGAAAAAGAGGAAATTGCGTTTGATTTTTTGATTACGGAATACCAAGGCCACGCCATCAGTTTGGTGCGCGACAGCATCACCGAAAAAGGCTACCGCAAAATCATTGCAGTGGGCGGCGACGGCACCAACAACGAAGTCGTCAACGGCATTTTCACCCAAAAACGCTTCCCCACCGAGGAAATCATGATGGGCATCATGCCCGTAGGCACAGGCAACGACTGGCGTCGCACTTTCGGCTTCGACATTGACTATCATGAGAATGTAAAAATCATCAAGGCTGGAAACACCTTCAAGCACGACATCGGCAAGGTGACCTACTACAACGACGGCGACCCGCAGGTGCGCTACTTCCTCAATGCCGCCGGAACGGGTTTGGACGAGGCCGTTTGCCAGTCGACCAACGCCATGAAACAACAAGGCAAAGGTGGTGCGGCTCGCTATATGATCAACGTGGCGAAATGCCTGTTTGGCTTCGATTGCCCACACATCCAACTCGAAATCGACGACCAACTCGTCTTCGACGACGAAATCCTCAGCCTCGGGGTAGGCATTTGCCGATACAAAGGTGGTGGCATGATGACGATGCCCAATGCCGTACCCAACGACGGCCTTTTCGACATCACCGCCATACGCAAGGTGGGCATGGCCAAATTCGCCGCCAACATCAGCAAAATCTACGACGGCACCTTCATCAAGAAAATGAATGAAGTCAGCACCTTCCAAGGCCGGAAAGTCAAGGTCACATCCATCCCCGCCCATGCACTCAAATTAGAAACCGAAGGCGAAACGCTCACCAACTCACCCTTTGAATTCGAAATGCTGCAACAGTCCATCAATATGGTAATACCTGAAAATCATCAATTTAAATCATAAGAACATAATATCATGGTAAACATCGATCAAATCAATTTCGAAAACAAGCGCGTGGTCATCCGCGTCGACTTCAACGTCCCGTTGGACGACGACTTCAACATCACCGACGACACCCGTATGCGTGCCGCACTTCCAACCATCAACAAGGTCTTGAACGACAACGGCATGGTCATCCTCATGTCGCACCTCGGCCGGCCGAAGAAAAACCCCGACCCAAAGTTCAGCATCAAGCCGATTATCAAGCATTTGGAAGAACTGCTGGGCCGTCCCGTCCAGTTTGCCGACGACTGCATGAAAGCCGCCGACCAAGTGAACGCCCTAAAACCCGGTGAGGTGCTCGTGCTCGAAAACCTCCGCTTCTATGCCGAAGAGGAAGGCAAGCCGCGTGGCATCGAAAAGGGCGAAGAAGGCTACGATGAAGCCAAGAAAGCCATCAAGGCCTCGCAAAAGGAGTTCACCAAGACGCTGGCCAGCTATGGCGAATACTACATCAACGACGCCTTCGGCACCGCCCACCGCGCCCACGCCTCCACCGCACTGATTGCCGACTACTTCGACGCCGACCATAAGATGTTCGGCTACCTCATGGGCAAGGAAGTGGCCGCCGTCAACAAGGTGATGAACGAGATCCAACATCCCTTCACCGCCATCATGGGTGGCTCAAAGGTCTCCACGAAGATCGAAATCATCGAGAACCTGCTCACCAAGGTCGACAACCTCATCCTCTGCGGTGGCATGACCTACACCTTCAAGCGCGCCTTGGGCGGCAAGATCGGCAACTCCATCTGCGAAGAGGACAAACTTGACCTCGCCCTCGACATCCTGGCCAAAGCCAAGGAAAAAGGTGTCAACCTCGTGCTCGCCGAAGACTGCGTGGTGGGTAACAAGTTCGCCAACGACGCCGACACCCAAGTCGTCGACCCGATGAACATCCCCGACGGCTGGGAAGGCATGGACATCGGTCCCAAGACCCGCGAGCTGTTTGCCAACGTCATCAAAGGCTCGAAGACCATCCTCTGGAACGGCCCCTGCGGCGTGTTTGAATTCGACACCTTCGCTGTGGGTTCCAAGGCCATCGCCGAAGCCATCGCAGCAGCCACCAAGGACGGCGCCTTCTCGCTCATCGGCGGCGGCGACTCCGTGGCTTGCATCAACAAGTTCGGCCTGGCCGACCAAGTGAGCTACGTCTCCACCGGTGGCGGCGCCATGCTCGAAGCCATCGAAGGCAAGGAACTGCCCGGCATCGCAGCCATCAAGAAATGATGATTTTCCCAACAGGGTAAAAAACACTTATGTTTAAACTATTAGTCCTATCTGATTTTACATCAGGTAGGACTTTTAGTTTTTCTCACGAAACTCGGTGGGATAAAGACCCGTTTCGCGGTGGAAATAACGGCTGAAAACGGCCTGGTCGTCAAATCCCAGCATGTTGGCGACGGCCTGCACGGTAAGGTCGCGACGCATGTTCAACAACATCTTGGCTTCGGCGATAATCCGCGAGTGTATCCACCATGCCGCCGTATGTCCTGTCTCGTTTTTGATGACCGTGCTGAAGTGTTTGGGCGACAAGCAAGCCTTTTCGGCATAAAACCCCACATCACGGTGAGAGCGATAGTGCTGC
>CAMKAR010000272.1 GCA_946410535.1 uncultured Bacteroidales bacterium | reverse complement strand
CGACATTTTGTTCTCAAAACGCACTGAATTTGCATGGGATTTCCTTACTTTTGCATCGGAAAATAACGGAACGGTTGTTTTATTATGGCACGACCAACAAGCATAACGAAAGAAAAAATACTCGCTGCTGCTATTGACATCGTGAGAAAAGGCGGCATTTCCGCACTTACAGCCAGAAGTCTTTCTTCGGCGTTGGGTTGTGGCGTCAATGCCGTTTTCTCTAAATTTGGCTCTATGGAAGGTGTTCTGGAAGCCGTCCGCACCGATGCCCGTCGTTTGTTCAAGGAGCGTGTCGGCGCAGGCTTTTCCTTGAATCCGCCTTTCAAAGGCATGGGCTTGGCCTTCTTGTGGTTCGCCATCGATGAGCCTCAACTCTTCAAATTGGTGATGGACGACAAGGCTTCGGCTACCTCTTTCGAGGATTACATCGACACCCAAGTGGGCTTCAAGCAGGAGTCGATTGCTGCCATCACTCAGTCTTTCGGTTTGCAAGGGAAAGACGCCGAAATGCTTTATTACCAACTGATGCTTGTCGGCATTGGGCTGGCGCATACTTGTGTGGAAGGCGGTGCTGCACTCAGCATCCCGCAAGTGTCCGAAATCTTCGGCAAGAATGTGAGGGCATTCCTGATGGTCATTCGTGCCGGCAACGATGATCGTGAATCGTTTATGCCTCAAGAAGGCACAGGACCCGAGGGCGACGTTGAATCCTATCTCTTGATCCATTCACTGGCTGGCCAGAACCACCTGCTGCAAGAGCTTCACGCCGCGCCCCGCTATATCCATGACAATGAATGGGTTGAAATGGAACGCGTGTTCCGAAACGGTTTCTCCCTCACGCCTGAATCGCTTCGGGAGAAGCATCCCAACCTCACCCGTGGCGATGTCCGCCTGATCATGCTTTCCCGACTTCAGTTTTCCGTGACCGAGCAAGCCACTCTTTTGGGCATTTCGCCTGCCTCAGTCACCAAGGCACGACAAAGGCTTAAGGCCAAGTTGGGAATGTGACGAACCGTCCTCCGACCTATGATTTCATTCTTTCCTGCGCATCCTTACCAGCGCCCGTGCCCTTGTATTTGCTCCGTGTCGAATTCAGGCGATAATACACCG
Organism: uncultured Bacteroidales bacterium; assembly: GCA_946410535.1. The sequence goes on along the minus strand of CAMKAR010000272.1, from coordinate 2,442 downwards.
AGACTTGGAACTTGTGCGTCGAGAAAATATTGTTCTGCTGGATTTGGTAATAGCCCATGTCGCTGTATTCGTTCATGCCACTGTGTCGCAGGATGTCGAGCACGGCGGCGCGGATGGTGAGCGACTTGTCTTTCAGGAAACTCTTCTGCACCACAACGCCAAGGTTCATGTAGTTGTAGTCGTTATAGAAATTCAACTGGTGGCCACGCGAACGGAACATGAAGTTGATGTCGATTTTCCAATCATGCTTGAAACTAAAGGTGTTAAAAGCGTTGAAAGTAAAAACAGGCTTGTCGAAATAAACCCTGCGAGTTCCTTCCGGAACATGAATGTCTTCAAGGTCGAGCCAAAGGTCTTGCTTCTCCATGCCTGCGGTGGCGTTGAGCGACCAAATACCCGCTCTTGGCGTTGCCGAAATATAGGCTCCGATGGTGTTGACGGGTTTGTCGAGGTTGATATGTTTGATGAGCGCCGCATCGCCATCGGTGAGGTAGGCCCACTGCGTGATGGGGTTCTTGCAATGCCCGTATGAAGCCGTGAACGCCAGCCATTTGTAGCCCACATTCAGCGTGAGGTCTTGAATGCGCTCGTTGAGCAGTTGCGAGTTGCCCGCCTGCATCGAATAGCGGCTGATGTAGGTGACGGCATCGTTCATCGCGAAGAAACTCGGGCGGTTGGTCTTGATGCCATACGACAGGCCCATCTCCACCTTGCCCAAGGCGACGGAATAGGAGGCCGTCGGGAAGAACTCGTCCTGCGGACGATACAGGAAATCGTCGTTGGTCACGTCCCTATAGTCCAAAAGCGTGTGTTCGTAACGCATTCCAATGCTGGCTTGACCCCATTTTCCGAAGTCGCAGGCATATTGCGCAAAGGCAGCGATATTGTCTTCCGTGATGTCGGCATCGGTGTTGGCAATGGTTTGTTTGTCAATCCAATAGGTATTGTGACGCTTGGCGAAAGTCATCTCAGTGCCTGCCTCAATGCTGCCTTTCCAAACGGGGTAGGAAAGCACCAACTTGGAGGCATAGAGCCTACTTTCCGCTCCCGACCTACTTCGGACAAAGTCATCTTCTATCAGGCTTTGCTCCACGTTTTCGCGATCGGTGTTGGTCGCCGTGTTCAGGAAGTCGAAATTGAAATCGATGCCGAGTTTGCCCGCCGTGCCATTGTAATAGGCGTTGGTGAGGATGCCGAGCGGCTTGGTTTCCTTGCTGGTCTGTACGCTGTAAAGATGGTCGAGGAAGACGTCGTTTTCGAAGACATCTTCATCATAGATGACCTTGTTCTCGCCGCCGAGAAAATGCGTCAGGTCGGCACGGATGCCCAAGGAATGATTGTCGGAGACTTGCCAGTTGGCGCCGGCGGTATAAACGAGTTGGTCGTTTTCCCAAGTCATGGTGTAGGGACCTGCCTGTCGGAACACTTTCGTGGTGTTGGCGATTTCCTCCAAGCTACTGTATTGGCGGTAGTCCGTATGCCTGTAATACACCGAACCGAACACATCGACACCGTTTTTACGGTAGTTCATGCCGAGTTTTCCGCGAGGTGTGTTGCAACCGTACTGCAGATCTTGGTCGTCAGTCAGGTTCAGGTCGAGGCTGAGGCCTTCGCCTTGTTGTTTCTTGGTACGGATGCGGACCACAGCCCTCACCGTGGCATCATATTGCGCTCCAGGGTTGTTGATGACTTCCACGTCGCGGATGTCGTCGCTACGCAGGCGGCGCAGTTCGCTGTCATCGCGCATCAGCCGCCCGTTGATATAGATAATCGGTGCGCCTTTGCCCAAGACCTCCAAACCATCCTCGCTGCCCGTCATGCCAGGCACTTTGGTCAGCATCTCTTGTGCCGTCCCCGAATCCTCAAGCACCGAGCCTTGGATGGTGGTAATCATCGAGTTGCCTGTCAGCCGCGTTTGTGGCAACTGGCTTTTCACAACCACCTCGCCGAGCATTTGTGCATCCATCGTCATCTGGATGGTCAGGCCGTTTGTAGGTTTTGCGTACTGGGTTTGGTAGCCCACGCACGACACTTTCAGCAGGCCGTCTTTTTTGTCGGTCGGCAAATTGAATGAGCCTTGCTCATCAGTCACGGTGCCTTGGACGAAGGTCGAGTCGGGCAGTGAGAGCAACACTACATTTACGAAAGGCATAGGTTCGCCGTTTTCATCGGTGATGTAGCCAACTAGGTTTTGGTTTTGAGCCAAAGCTGAAACCGTCATCAGTAGGGCAGCGGTAAGCGTTATCAATTTCAGTGTTTTCATCTTTTTGAGTTTATCTTTATTGTTTTATAATCAGTCTCCGCACTCTGATAAGCCCTGCTGTATCGTCTTTTGCAATTCATCCAAAAATCTTGCTCCATGCCCGCCATCCATCTGTACGTGATGAAACTGGAAGGATATGGGTAAGGTGACCTTGAACCAACCTTTGCGATATTTGCCCC
>CAMKAR010000271.1 GCA_946410535.1 uncultured Bacteroidales bacterium | reverse complement strand
TCGTAATCGCTTGTGAACAAATCCAAAGTGTTGTCGGTAATCATTGGGCGAAGGAACTGCAATTGGCCTTTGGTAAGTTGCTTCAACGAATTGAAAAACAGTTCTTTATCTCCTTCAATCATTGAATTAATGCAGGATGTCACACAAGGCACATATTCCGTTTGGAAACGGCTCAAAAACTCAGGATTTTCTCGCTGTTCTTTGAAATGGTTGACCAAAGGCTTGGTGTTGCTCTTGATCTTAGTGTCAATCAAGCAGATGTGGATGTCTTTATTCAGAAAACCATCCTCCAAAATCTCCACTTTTTCAGGCGTTATCTTGAACGGCTTGCCCAAATAGCACTGCAAAGGGTCGATGCCGGAGCTGCTGCCATGGAAATAACTCTCCATTTGGCCGAAAAGGGTTTTCAAGGCTAACAAATCATCGGATTTTTGCTTGGCATAGCCATCATAAACCGCAGCCACCAAGGTCCCTGAACTGCCCAAGCCATAACCTGAAGGCACGTTGGAATCCAGATAGAGATTGTAGCGCAAGTCACGATTTAATCGCTGTAAATCAAAGATTTCCTTAGCATTATCCAAGGTGGAAAGATAATCCGCGAAGCGTTTCAAGCTGGCATTTGAAGCGGTTGAGCCTTGGGCTGACGAGGCAAACCGCCATTGCGCCGAAAACCGCTTGAGCGGAATCATCAGCGCGGTGCCGTCGAAAATCATCGAATACTCGCCGAAAAGGATGACTTTGCTGTAATAACGCTCTCTCATGGCAACAGGTTTTTCGGGCCGTCGCCAACATGGTCGGCAATCCATTTGTTGTCAACGCAATAGGCGGCCAAGTTGTCATTGATGAAATGTTCCACTTTTTCGGCTTCGCTCTCGGGATAAAGCAAATGTACATTCGGACCGGCATCCAAAGTGAAACAAAGCGGAATCTTGGTTTCCTCACGGAAATCACGAATCTTGTTGATAATATTCAAAGTATTGGGTTTCATTAAGATAAATGACGGATTGGAGCACATCATCAAGGCATGAAGTTGCAATGCCTCCGACTCCGATATATTAATAAAGGTGTCCAAATCGCCCGATTTCAAGGCGGAAAGCAGGTTCTTGATGTTTTCGTTGGCTTGCGCATAACGGGCAGGTGCGTAAGGATTTCCTTCCATCAAAGCATGACCCGCACGGCTCGAAACGGATTTGGTCTCGCCGCTGACAATCAAAATGCTGTCGTGATAGGTTTTGAAAACGGGATGGATGTCGTTTTCGAGCGAAACGGCATATTCGTCGGAACTGCCTTCGTAGGCCTCCGTCTTGCCCCAAAGTGCCATCGAAGGGTACACCGAGCGTGCCGCACTGCCCGAGGCCAATCGCGAGAAATAGGAGGCTTTTTGAAAATCAAATTGTTTGCTAACAATTTGATTTTCAATATTTATTAAACACATCACGAAAGCACTCATCGAAGAAGCCGAGGAGGCGATGCCCGAAGAATGCGGGAAGGTGTTGCGACTCTCTACTTTCAGGTTCAACTGGTTGATAAATGGGAAAAACGCTTGGTTGTCGATCAGGAACTTCTCGATTTTCGAGCCGAAAGCGGGGTTCTCCTTGCCCTCAAAAAAGAAACTGAATCCGAATCGGTCGGCTTTTTCAAAGGTGATGAATGTCTCGGAGCGACATTCCGACAAGGTAAAGCTAATCGACGGGTTCTGTGGGAGTTGTTTTCCTTTTTTGCCCCAATATTTCACCAAGGCGATGTTCGACGGGCATGCCCAGCCCACGCGACCTCGGAAGTCGTTCGGCACTGTGTCTTTGAAGGCTTCGTTCAACCATTTGTTTTCCATTTCAACAGTCTTTTCAGGCTGCGAAATTAGAAAATTTATTGAAGTTCAAGGCCAAAACCCTATTTTTGCACCTTAAATTCATAAAATCGCTCATGAACCTCTTCCAACTCTTCAAAAACGTAGCCCCTTTCGTTAAGCCATACAAATGGTTGGTTTTCATTACGTTAATCCTAACTCTCATTGGCTCGTTAATGGCACAGGTCAACGCCATCGTCTTGGATTGGACCGTCGACAGTATCAACGGCCTTATCACCGAAGGCGTCAACTGGGGCGCGCAGGCCGTCCGCATCATCACCATCATCAGTATCGTCCTGCTCGGCAAGGAAGTGCTGTCGGCGCTCATCACCTATGCGCAGAACTACTTTGGCGAACGGATGCGCATCTTCGTCAGCCGCGACTTGGCCCAAAGCGTCATCGAAAAAGTGCTGACTTTCAAGATGGCCTTCTTCAATTCTTCTGACAATGCCACTGGCAAGCTGCAAGCCCGTATCGACCAAGGTGTCAGTTCGTTATCGCGCACGGTGCAAAACTTCTTCATCGACCTTTTGCCCCTGTTCACGAGCGCACTTTTGGCACTTATTTTAATGTTCGCGGCCAATGTCTATGTCGGCTTGGTGGCATTGGGCATCGTGCCAGTGTACTTTTGGATTACCTACCGTCAGGCACGAAGGTTGAAAGGCTGGCGTCGCGAGATGCACAACCATTTGGAAACCAAGAGCCAAGGTATCAAGAACATCATCGATTCCATCAACGTCATCAAGAGCTTCAACCGCGAGCAAATCGAAGCCCAAAAGCAACTTGACATTCAGAACCAAGTCACTGAAAACCAAATGAAAACCCGCCGCGTGGCATTCTATTACAACGGCGTGAAGAGCTTCGTGAAGCAAGTCGGCACGGTGTTGGTCATCATCCTGACGGCATACCTTGTATTAATAGACTATCCGGGCATGACAATCGGTAAGATCATGTACCACGTCATGCTGTTCAGCAACGTCATCGCGCCCATCACGCAGCTGCAACGCATCTTCGACGACGTAAACGACGCGCTCATCTATGCCGAAGGCTTTTTCAGCATCATCGACTCGAAAGAAGACATCGAGCCTTCGGGCAACTACCGTCCCGAAAAAATCCACGGCAAGTTCGAAATCAAGCATGTCGACTTCACCTATCCCAATGGCAACCAAGCCCTTTTCGATGTCAACATGACCATCGACCCAGGCAGGATTACGGCCTTAGTCGGACTGTCGGGCGCGGGCAAAAGCACCATTGTCAACCTCTTGGACAAGTTCTACGAGCCGCAAGTGGGACAAATCCTCTTGGACGGTGTCGACCTCCGCGAATACGACACGCAATACCTCCGCGAGAACATCGGCCTCGTGCTGCAAAAGAACCATATCTTTGACGGCACCATCGAGGAGAACATCCTTTACGGCAACCCCAAAGCCACGCACGAGGACGTGGTGGAAGCCGCCAAGAAATCCTACATCTACGACCAAATCATGGCCTTGCCCAAGCAGTTCGAGAACAAGGCTTCGGACCTTTCGGGCGGCCAGCAGCAGCGCATCGCCATCGCGCGTATGTTCCTCAAGAACCCGCCCATCATCTTCCTCGACGAACCCACGGCCAGTCTCGACGCCATCGCCACCGAGCAAATCAAGAACAGCATCGACGCCATCAAGAAAGACCGCACCGTCATCATCATCTCGCACAGCATCTCGCAAATCATTGACGCCGA
>CAMKAR010000270.1 GCA_946410535.1 uncultured Bacteroidales bacterium | reverse complement strand
GCCTCAACGCAACGCTCGGGCGTGACGGTCACCTCGCTGTCGAGCAAGCTCTCGGTGGTTTTGCCCACTTTGGCAGGCGTAGTGCTGTTTAGCGAGAAGCTGAATTTCGTCGCCGCTTCAGGCATCCTGTTGGCGCTGGTGGCCTTGGTGTTGGTGGTAGGTGGAAAAGGGCAAGCCGATAAACCCAACAAAACCAATTGGTTATTACCCATTCTCATCTTTTTCGGGACAGGCACGGGCGACATCCTGATGAAGCTCACCGAGCAGAAAAACACCGCCCCCGACATGAGCTTCATGATTGCCTTCATCTACCTGATTGCCTTGCTGTTTGGCATTCTTTTGGTCGCCTCCGACCTCATCCGAAAGAAATCACGTTGGCAATGGAAAAGCGCCATCGGCGGCATCGGTTTGGGCGTCATCAACTATTTCTCCACCTTTTTCGTCTACCAAGCGATGCGGCAGTTCGACAACGTGGTGCTGTTTCCCATATATAATATAGGTGTGGTCAGCCTCACCGCCCTTACGGGTTGGCTACTCTTCAAGGAAAAACTCACTTGGAAGAATTACCTCGGCCTCGCCACCGCTATCATCGCCGTCATCCTAATCACGCAAAAGCCATGAACAACGACGACACCTACAGAATGTTAGCCACCCGTGGCGAAGGTCTTTACAAAGAGAAAGGCAGCAAGTTCATTGCTGAGACTTTCATCGTCATGAACGAAGACGAAGCCAAGGCCGCCATCGCCGGGGTCAAAAAACAATACTTCGACGCGCGGCACCATTGCTATGCCTATATGATCGGTCCCGACAAGAAGGTGTTCCGTTCTTCTGACGACGGCGAGCCATCGGGCACGGCGGGCAAGCCCATCCTCAACCAAATCCTTTCAAAGGACGTCACCAATGTTTGCGTGGTCGTCACCCGCTATTTCGGCGGCATCAAATTGGGCACATCAGGACTCATCAATGCCTACAAGACCGCTGCCCGCGAAGCCCTTGACAACGCGCAGATTGTGGAAAAAACCATAAACGAAATTTACAGTCTCGAATTTGCCTATCCGCTTATGAACGAGGTGATGCGCATCCTGAAAGAGGAGGATTTGGAGCAACAAAACCAGCGCTTCGAATTGGACTGCTATTTGGAGTTTTCAACAAGAAAAAATTCCGCTTCAAGAATTTTTGAGAGATTCAGCAATTTATACGGGGTTAAGATAGCACACATTAAAACATTGTAATTTAGTGTTTTAAACGATTCAAACTTTTTGAAAAACAGAAAACCTCGTATTTTAGGAAAAAGAATTTCCAAATTCAATAGAAAAAAAATATTTTTATAAACAATTAATCGCTTATTTTTGCAAGGTCAAAAACATCCCATAAACTGGTAAATTCAGGTCTCAAATTGGGACTTGTAAAGTGGTTTGAAAGACAATAAATTATAAGTAATTGCGATGACGAACGACCATGTGGAAATATGGAGCAAATGCCTTTCTGTGATTCGAGACAACGTCACAGAGCAGAGCTATTCGACATGGTTTGAGCGCATCGTGCCGCTCTCGTTGGTCAACAACACGCTCACCATCGAAGTGCCTTCCTATTTCTTCGTGGAATATCTTGAGGAGCACTACATCGACCTGCTGAAGACGGTCATCAAGCGTTTCGTCGGCGAGAAAGGCAAGTTGGATTACAAGGTGGTTGTCGACAGCGCCAACGGGCAGGGCACCACCACCTTGCCGAGCGCCAACCGCAGCTTCCCGAAGAACCCCATCGGCCAGCCTGCCCCGCAAAGGCTTTCGGAAGGGCCTATCAACCCCTTCGTCATTCCCGGACTGAAGAAACTGCAAATTGACTCGCAGCTCAACGAGAACTACACCTTCGACAACTTCATCGAGGGCGAATGCAACCGTTTGGCGCGTTCGGCTGGTCTCGAAATAGCTAAAAATCCTGGCAAAAGCTCGTTCAACCCCTTGGTCATCTACAGTGGCACGGGATTGGGGAAAACGCATCTCTGCCATGCCATAGGATTGGAAACCAAGCGTTTGCACCCAGAGAAGACCGTTTTGTATGTGCAAGCCGAACAGCTCTCGACGCAGTATGTGACGGCCAACAAGAACAACAACCGCCCCGACTTCATCAATTTCTACCAGATGATCGACGTGCTTATCGTCGACGACATACAATTCCTTTCAGGCAAGCCTGGTACACAAGATGTTTTCTTCCATATTTTCAACCATTTGCAGCAAAACAACAAGCAGATTGTCATCACCAGCGACAAGTTCCCTTCCGACCTGCAAGGCATGGAAGAACGCCTGTTGTCGCGCTTCAAGTGGGGCTTGGCTGCCGACCTACAGTCGCCCGACCTGAGCACCCGCACATCCATCATCAAGGAAAAACTGCACGACAACGGCATCACCTTCCCCGACGAGGTTGTCCATTACATTGCCACCAACGTGCGCAACAACATCCGCGAGCTGGAAGGCGTGATGAACTCGCTGCTGGCCCAGTCGGTGCTCAACAAGAAAGCCGTCACCACCGAGATGGCCCAACAAATCATCGACCGATTTGTGCGCAACACCGTCAAAGAGGTTTCTGTGGAATACATCATCAACATCGTGTGCGAGTATTTCAAGATCACGCCTGAGCAAATGGCGCTCAACACCCGCAAACACCAGGTGGTGCAAGCCCGCCAGATTGCCATGTATCTTTCCAAGAAATACTCCAACGCCAGCCTCGTCTCGATTGGGCAACAATGCGGCAAGAAAGACCATGCCACGGTGCACCACGCCTGCAAAACCATCGCCGACCGCCTCGAAACCGACAAGCAATTCAAGGTGATGTTTGCCGACATCGAGAAGAAGATAGCCCTCAATTAATCCCATAACACCCTTATGACCAACAACTTCGGAAAACTCTACTTGGTGCCCAACCTGCTCGGCACCACCAAACCCGAACAAGTATTGCCAGCGAATACTATCGCTATCGTAAAACGACTGAAACACTATGTTGTCGAAAACACGCGCACCACCCGCCGTGTGCTGAGCCGTATCGGGACCGACACGCCCATCGACGACATCGAGTTCATTGAGCTTGACAAGCACAACGCCCGTAACTTAGACCTGATGGAACACCTCGGTGCTTGCCTGCAAGGTGAGGACATGGGGCTGATGTCGGAGGCCGGAACGCCTTGCGTGGCCGACCCTGGCGCATTGGTCGTCGACTTGGCCCATTCCGCTGGCATCCAAGTGGTTCCCTTGGTCGGACCGAATGCGATGATTTTGGCTTTGATGGCTTCGGGCCTCAACGGTCAGGCCTTTGCCTTCCATGGCTACCTGCCCATCAAAAGCCCTGAGAGGCAAAACGCCATCAAGGAATTGGAACGCCGCTCGATGGCCAACAACGAGACGGAGCTGTTCATCGAGACGCCTTTTAGGAACAACGCCTTGCTGCAAGACCTCTGCAAGAACCTCCATCCTGCCACCCTGCTTTGCGTCGCCAGCAACCTCACCTGCGACGACGAGCTCATCATCAGCCAAAGCATCGGCGAATGGAAAAGCTACAAAGGCGATTTGAACAAGAAGCCGGCGGTGTTTTTGGTTT
>CAMKAR010000269.1 GCA_946410535.1 uncultured Bacteroidales bacterium | reverse complement strand
TTACTATACTTTTGCTGCTAACGAATGCTAAAGAATTATCGTTATGAAATCAAAGACACATTTTTTGATAGCCCTTGCGCTGTTTTTCGGGGGCAAGGCCTTTGGGCAGGAGTGGGAATATTCCATTGAGTACAATGTTTATTCAAATTCTGAGATGATGCACCAATATTGTGCATACGAAATGTCAAACGGCAATATCATGGTTTGTTCGGCTCGTTGTTTCCAAAGTGGAATGGGCAACGGCAACTTCTACCCGCCGCATCCTGCAATGATTACCTTGTCGCCAGACGGGGAATTGTTGGCGCAAAACGATTTCTTCAAGCCTGGCTATTGGGGCGCGTCCTATTATCCGTATGTGTTTGAGAATAATGATGGTGAGGTGTTTGCGCTGATGTCGTACAGCCCCGACCATGATACGGCCTATTTCAACTATTACCAGAACTATGACAATCCGCCTGAAGATGCCATTCTTGGCTTGTACAAACTTGACGACCAACTACAGATAGAGGAGAGCCACGAGTACAGCTATCCCATTGACAACTATGAGGCCAGGGATTATCAGGGATGGGCTTGGTGGTGCTGCTATTATAGCGGGAATATCTTCATCCATTCGGCGATTGTCGATGAGGACAACATTGTGGGCGCATACACCAAGAATGTCAGTTTTGGCCATCAGCCGCTTCAAGGATACGACTCCCTGTTCTTTTTCAGAATGAACTTTGAAGGCGAATTGCTGTCGAATGTCGGTTATCAGATGACGACTTCAGGCAGCCCGTGGCAGGAGAAACTGATGCGTGAGCAGCTTTTGCCGATGGATTATGGGTATATCTATTATAACCCCATGCCACCCTATTATTTTGGCTTTACTGACGGCAACGACAAAGCGTACGACGATGGCACCATCTTTTATTTGGACAAGGATTTCAATCTCATAAAACACAAAGCTTTCCGTCAACCAGATGGACACGAATGGGAAGACAACTATTTTGACAACATGGCCATCAAGCGCAGTGGGCACAATACGACCTACGTTGCCACGCAAACCAGGACCAATTATGACCAAACCTACGAGGATTGCCGTTTGTATGAGTTTGATGACGACATTGATGGTAAAGGCGGCTATGCGCCCATCATTCGCCAAATGGAACGAGGAACCGAAGATTGGGATATCGTGGCACTCAGCAGAGCGGTAGATGCCTCCGACAACCACTCGTTGCTGTTCTGTTATTCCATGGCGTGTGGATTTTCATTGTTCAACGATTCATGGGTGGTGATAGAACGGCTTGATGAGAACTTTGAAAACATCTCCACGGTATTTTACGGTGATGGTTCAGACCGTCTGTTTTGCTGGGCGGAGGGAATCACCACGACAAGCGACGGCGGTGTTCTTCTGACGACCCAAACAAAAAACATCAACAATCCACAGCAGCAATGGACCACCGTCACCAAATTTCCCGCCGAGGCTTTTGTGGGTATCGACGAGGCCCACGAAAATGGCTTGAAAGTAGCCATCGCATATCCTAATCCGGGGAAGGATGTGTTGAATATTCGCACGGGATTGCAGGATGCGCGGGTGGAGGTGTATGATGTGAATGGGAGACTTGTGCGTAGGCAGGATATTATTGAGAATGTCACCGCCATCAATACGACGAATTGGAGTGAGGGGACTTATGTTTGGAAGGTGGTGGCTGGCACTTCGACAGGCTCAGTGACCGAAGCGGAAAGTGGGAAGTGGGTGAAGGAATAAAAATCCATTAATCCCGGAGGCAGCCAATAGGAACCACAAACACTCCGTCTTGCCGTTGATAAGCATATTGCCCTACGGCAGTAAGCACCATCATAAATGAAGGCTTCGGCATACGGGTGGTGTCGATGGTATCGGCTAACTCCTTCAAGGCGGCAACACCGTCGTTGAGCAGGTGACGGGTTCAATGCCATTCCCATTATTCAAGGAAAAATTGAGTTTTTCGGTTGTTTGTTGTTTTTTTATTCGGTTATTTGTGAAATAATTGTTCGGTAATTTGTATAATTTCGGTTTTGATGACTTCTAAAAAATTGTAAGGTGGTCCGTTGAATGAACAAACGAAATCCAACCTATGGCTGAAGGCGCTTATGTTTGGAAGGTGATGGCCAACGGCAAGGAGGTGGAAATAGGGAAGTGGGTGAAAGCGCAGTGCCCCGGTCGTCATTATACAAAAAAGCGTTATGCAAATTTGTATAATCAAAAGATTCCTGTTATCTTTGCAGCCTAAACAGTAAAAAAATGAGAAATCCGTTCCTTACCTATGGCTATAACGGGCCTGAGTATTTCTGCGACAGACAGGAAGAGACAAAACGTTTGACGTCGTTGTTGTTGAATGGCAACCATGTCGCCTTGATGTCGCCAAGGAGAATGGGCAAGACTGGCCTGATACGGCATTGCTTTGTGCAGCAAGAACTCGAAGATTATTATTTGTTTGTGGTTGACATCTATGCCACAAAATCGCTTGCCGAGATGATTTATGAACTAGGTCGTTCCATCTTGACAGTACTCAAATCGAAAGAAAGGAAAGCGTGGGAGCGTTTTGTGAGGATAGTTGGCTCTTTGCGCACGGGTATTTCACTCGATGCTTTGGGACAACCAAGTTGGAATTTGGAGCTCGGCGACATTCAAACGCCGAAAACGTCGCTCGACGAGATATTCCAGTATTTGGGCACGGCCGACAAGCCCTGCATTGTGGCTATTGACGAGTTCCAAACGATAATGGATTATCCCGAGCAAAACGTGGAGGCTCTTCTGCGGACCTATATCCAAGACTGCAATAACGCATGGTTTGTTTTTTCCGGTTCGAAACGCCACATGATGGGCGAGATGTTTTCATCGCCAGCCAGGCCTTTCTACCAAAGCGCGTCAACCATGTCGCTCAAACCGATTCCACTTGATTCGTATTCCAAGTTCATCACCGGTCATTTTGAGCAGGGAGGTTTTCACATAGACTCCAAAGCTATCCAGTACATCTACGAGAAATTCGATGGTACCACTTGGTATATCCAAAAAATATGCAATGAGCTTTATGCTATGGCGGAGCCGAACAACCTCTGCACCATCAAAGAGGTGGACGTGGCTATCAACCAAGCCCTTGATGAAAAAGACGACACCTATCAAGACTTGCTTGCACGTCTTTCGGCAAGGCAAAAAGCGTTACTCTTCGCATTGGCCCATTCAGGTAAGAACGTCCAACCGACCAGTGGGGAGTTCATTAAGAAGTATCGCCTCACCTCGGCCAGTGCGGTCCAAAGAAGCCTGACCGCCCTTCAGGATAAGGACATCGTTACCAACAGCGAGGGCAAATACTTCATCTATGATTATTTCCTGTATTACTGGCTGAATAGAAAATAATATGAACGGCAGACTCCACAGCCAAGCCCTCACGGAGAACGTGACAGCGATTGACGCCGAGGATTGGGCAGAAGGCGTTTATGTCTGGAAGGTGATGTCCAACGGCAAGGAAGTGGAAAGTGGAAAATGGCTGAAAGAATAATTGGCACCATCTAAACATAAGGACAAATGATATTTTGATAGGGACATAAAAACTATCAGATAAATGCTATTGCATTGACACCCAGTTG
>CAMKAR010000268.1 GCA_946410535.1 uncultured Bacteroidales bacterium | reverse complement strand
ATGACACTGTTATTCATTGGCACAACGGAACTGCTGCTCATCGGCGGCATCGCACTGCTCATCTTTGGCGGGAAGAAGGTGCCGGAGATGATGCGCGGCTTGGGCAAAGGCGTAAAGAGTTTCAAGGAAGGGATGAACGAGCCTTTGGAGGGAAAAACCGAAGAAGCAAAGGATGAAACAGCCGAGCCAAAACCAGAAGACGGAGCCGGACAATAACGCCGACCCGAACATGCTGACCTTCGGCGGACACCTCGAAGTGCTCCGCCGAATGTTGTTCCGCATCATCGCCGTGGTGATGGTGCTGGCGATAGCCATTTTCTGTTTCAAGGACAAGACCTTCGAGTTGCTTTTGGCGCCCAGCCAGTGGAACTTCGTCACCTACCGCTACATCGAGAGGTTCTTGCATCGGCTTGGATCAAACTTCACCTTCAGCCCATTCCATATCAACATGATTGCCACGGAGTTGTCGAGCCAGTTCATGACGCACATCTCCACGGCACTCTATTTGGCTTTGCTAGGAGCCTCGCCTTACATCTTGGTCGAGTTGTTCCGTTTCATCACGCCAGCGTTGTACGAAAACGAGAAAAAATACTCGGTTCAGGTCGCCGTGACGGTCTATCTGCTTTTCATCGTCGGCGTGCTGATGTCGTATTTCATCCTCTTTCCCATTTCTTTCAGGTTCTTGGGCACCTATCAAGTCTCAAGCATGGTGACGCCCAACATCACGCTGAAATCCTACATCAGCACCTTCACCACCTTGACCTTGGTGATGGGCTTGGTGTTCCAGTTGCCCGTCATCGCGTTTTTCCTGGGCAAACTGAACGTCGTTACTTCCGGAATGTTGGCGCATTACCGCCAATACGCGCTCATCGTCATCATGCTCGTGGCCGCCATCATCACGCCGCCCGATTTAATGACCTTGATTTTAGTCACCATTCCGCTGTATCTGCTCTATGAAGTGAGCATTTTGGTGCTGCGTCGAATGGAAAAGCAGAAGAAGTAATCACTCCACAACCTGCATATCCATTGGCATCCTGCATTATGATGGATGCTTTAGCCAACACATACAACAAGAAAATCCCAGCCGAAGCCAGGATTTTCAAGAACCAAAAACCAAAATTTATGAAACCTTTTACTTGCAGCCGCATTCACGGCTACAGGTCTTAATGATAAGAACCGCCGCAAAAATACATAAAAATCCAAAACTCAAACAATTTTTTTTCGAAAATGAAGAAAATTTTGACATTTTGGACAAATATTCCACAAAATACTGAATGCCATACCACTTGTTTCGTCAAAATAGTGGACTAAAAGGGCACTTTCGCATTTTTTTCGGCCTCGCTCTTGACAAACGTCGGATTTCTTACTATATTTGCATTCTAAATCGAAAATTCATAGAAAAATGGGAAAATTCATGGACAAACTCACAGAGGCCATCATCAAGAACGACGGGCTCTCCGAAACCGAAGCCAAAGCCAAGCTTAACCTGATCTACATCAAGATGGGCCAATCAGAAATCAAGACTTTCGTCGACGAATACATCGACTGGCTGATGACCGAGAAGAAACTCAACTACAAGGCCATCCTTCAAACGCCCGACCAGCAGTTGCACGACATGTACGTGGACGACTTCAAGCGCTAAAAGCCTTCGTGGCGCATGTCGTAAAGCTCGTCAAGATGCTTCTTGAGCCGACGCGCCATGGGGCGAAAAGTGTAATAGGTGATGGTAGCCGAGATGGGTGCGCCCACCAACGGCAAGACTTTCCCTACCCCTTTGGCGAAACCTTCCTTCGTCATGTTGATGCCAATCCACTGGGCAATCTTGATGGCATATTGCGCCATGATGGTCTCCGAAATCCTGATGCCTGCGCTTTTCGAGACTTGTCCCACCACTTTGGTCAAGGCTTCGACGGCCAATTTATTGCCCATCATCGCGCCAACGAATAGTGTCATGATGTTGAGCGACTCGTCGTCCAACTGGTTGTTGACATCAGTCAGTGAGGGCCAGCCATAGAGATAGATCAACTTCTGCATCAACGCCAAGATATGGCCATAGAATTGGGTCAGGTCGGTGGGGATGGTGCCCGCCATCCACCAACCGCCAGGCAGACCCATCAAGGCGGAAGTGCCACAAACCATCGTCAAGTGATAGCTGATGCACTGGTTGGCAAGTTTGTCTATCTCCTTCTTGTTCAAGACTTTCAGAGGACTATCCTCCAAAGCCGTGATCACCTCCATCGGGGTGCAGAACTTGGTGAGTTCCTTGGTCAAGAACTCGTCGCGATCGACCTTCACGAAGGGCAGCTTCACGCTGGTGGCCAGCACCTTATTCCATAGGGTCAGGCTTTTTTCTTTGTTTTCAGTAACCATATTTCTCTTTCCATTTCTCGCGCAGGTTCTTGCGCAATTCACGCTCGCGCGGGTTGTCTTGTGGCTCATACAAAACCGTGCCAGAAATTTCGGCAGGCAAAAATTCTTGCTCTACGAAATTGCCTGCGTAGGCATGTGCATACTTGTAGCCATCAGCATAGCCCAGGTCTTTCATCAGTTTGGTGGGTGCATTGCGCAGGTGCAACGGCACTGACAAATCGCCGGTTTTGCGAACGAGTTCTTGTGCCGCATCGATGGCGGCCACGGCAGCGTTGCTCTTCGGCGACGAAGCCAGATAGGTGACCGTCTGCGCCAAGATGATACGACTTTCGGGCCAACCAATCTTGTTGACAGCATCAAAACAGGCATTGGCGAGCAACAGCGCGTTGGGATTGGCGTTGCCGATGTCTTCCGACGAAAGGATGAGCATACGGCGGGCGATGAAAAGCGGGTCCTCCCCTGCCTCGATCATGCGAGCGAGGTAATACAAAGCCGCGTTGGGGTCGCTGCCGCGCATACTCTTGATGAAAGCCGAAATGATGTCGTAGTGCATCTCGCCCTGCTTGTCGTATTTCACAAGGTTGCTCTGGATGCAATTCGTCGTGAAGTCGTTTGTTACGACCAACTCCTGAGCCGATTCGTCCAAGTCGTTCAACGAGGTGACCACCAACTCAACGGCGTTCAACAACTTGCGTCCGTCGCCACCGCTAATTTGCATCAAGGCTTCCGGTTCTTTGACGGTGATTTTCTTTCCAAAGTCGTATTCGAGGGCTTTCACGGCCTTCGCCAAAAGGATTTCGAGGTCTTCCTTTTCCAGCGACTTGAGCACATACACCTGACAACGTGACAGCAACGGCGAAATCACCTCGAAACTCGGATTCTCAGTGGTTGCGCCTATCAAGGTGACCAAGCCCTTCTCAACTGCACCCAAAAGCGAGTCCTGCTGCGACTTGCTGAAACGGTGGATTTCGTCTATAAATAAAATAGGTGCCTCGGGAAGCATCCGCGCTCGGTCGATGACCTCGCGCACCTCCTTCACGCCACTGCTGACGGCGCTCAGCTGGAAGAACTGGCGCTTGACCTGCTTCGAGATGATATAGGCGAGGGTTGTCTTGCCCACGCCAGGTGGTCCCCAGAAAATCATCGAAGGCACGCGCCCCGTCTCGATGGCACGACGCAGCACGGCATGTTCGCCGATGATGTGCTTCTGCCCGATATAATCGTCAAGTGAAGTCGGGCGCAAACGTTCCG
>CAMKAR010000267.1 GCA_946410535.1 uncultured Bacteroidales bacterium | reverse complement strand
ACGATGCCAACAGCACGGGCGCCATCAACTACCTCAACCTCGCCCGCGAGATCCTTGAAAAGAACAACCTATCCACCAAAGACTAACGCACCATGCCCGACAAAATCAGAAAATCATTGGGCCGCGGACTCGACAACATCCTCGGCAGCCCCGAAACCGACATCACCAGCCGCGACATCAGCGGCGACTTTGTGGCCGGTGCCGTGGCCGAAATCGACATCGACCTCATCGAGACCAACCCCTTCCAACCCAGAACGGAATTCGACGAGACCGCCTTGCGCGAATTAGCACAGTCCATCAAGGAACAAGGCATCATCCAACCCGTTACGGTCAGGAAATTGGGCTACAACAAATACCAACTCATCTCCGGCGAGCGCCGATTGAGAGCCTCCAAGATGGCCGGACTCAAGAAGATTCCAGCCTTCATCCGCGTGGCCAACGACGAGCAAATGCTCGAGCTCGCCCTCATCGAGAACATCCACCGCGAGAACCTCAACGCCATCGAGGTGGCCATCTCCTACCAACGCCTCATCGACGAATGCAACCTTACCCAAGAGGAAGTGAGCGAAAAGGTGGGCAAGAGCCGTAGCGCAGTGGCCAACTTCTTGAGGCTTTTGAAATTACCACCCGAAATCCAACTCGCCATCCGCGACGGTCACATCAGCATGGGCCACGCCCGCGCCCTCATCAACATCAACGACAAGGAAGAACAGCTGAAGCTCCTCCAACAAATCATCATGGACGAGATGACCGTGCGCCAAACTGAAGAATTAGCCGACAAAGCCAAAGGCAAAGGCGAGAAGGAACGCAAGCAAACCAATTTCATACCCGAACATTTCAAGAGCAAGATCAAGACGCTGTCGCAAACACTCAACACCAAGGTGAAGGTGAAACGCGACGTGAAAGGTCACGGTTCGGTCGTCATCGACTTCAAGGACGAAGCCGAATTTGACCGCATCATGGAACTGTTCGGCAACAAATAATCGCCCCATGCCCCGCCGCATCTTCCTTATTGTCACGATGTTGCTCCTCGGTTTCGCCAAAGCCGAAGCCCAAAATGTCGTGTTTGACACGGTGGGCAATGCCGTGCTCAGCGCCGACACCATCGTCAAGGAAGAGAAGGCAACCAAAAAGACAGCCAAAGCCAAAAAGCCACACAGTCCCAAGAAAGCCACCATCATGTCGGCCTTGCTGCCAGGTTTGGGACAAATCTACAACGGCAAATGGTGGAAAGTGCCCATCGTTTATGCCGGTTTGGGCGGTTTGGGCTATTTGGTCTACAACAACAACTACGAATACCGTTCTTACCTGCACGCCTACGAATACAAGACCGGCGACTTGCCCGATGGCGTGACCCTGAACGAGCACGAAGCTGATTTGGCCAACCGCTATGCCGCGAGCCAACTACAGACCTACAAGGAATCATATCGCCGTGATTTTGAGTTTTATACCATTCTCACCATCGCGTGGTACGGTCTGCAAATCGTGGATGCCTGCGTCGACGGGCACCTCTATACCTACGACATCAGCGATGACCTCAGCCTCAACATCGACCCCTATTTAAGGCCAGTTGAACAACCAATAATGATGCCGCAATACGCCCAAGTGGGACTATCGCTTAAACTGAATTTCTAATGTAAACAAAACCTACAAAACATGCAAAACAACCTATCAAACCAAAGAGTGTCGACTGGCACAACCGTGCAGTCGCAAGGAAACCGCCGGTTGGCGGGTTTCCAAAAAGGCCCAAAGAAGTTTTAGCAGTTTTGAAAGTTTTGTTCCAAAAACACAAACCATGAAAATAGCAATCATCGGATACGGAAAGATGGGCCACGAGGTGGAACAAGCCGCCCTCGCCCGCCAACACGAAGTTGTCGTCACCATCGACAATGCGCAAGAATGGCAAGAACGCATTGAGCAACTGAAGCAGGCCGACGTGGCCATCGACTTCAGCCAGCCCGACCAAGTGGTGGCCAACATCCACCGCTGCTTCGACCTGCACATCCCCATCGTGGTTGGCACCACGGCTTGGCAAGCACATTTCGACGAAATCAGGATGCGCTGCCTCAACGAGAGCCAAAGCCTCTTCCACGCACCGAATTTCAGCATCGGGATGAACATCATGTTCCTGCTCAACAAACAGTTGGCGCGTTTTGCCGAACGATACGGCTATCAACTTTCATTGGCCGAAACCCATCACATCCACAAGTTGGACAAGCCCAGCGGCACCGCCGTGAAACTGGCCAACGACATCCTCAGCGTCAACCACGACTACGACCACTGGAGCATCGACGCGCCCACCGACCACACCTTATATATTAATGTGACCCGCATCGGCGAGGTGAACGGTATCCACAGCGTGGTGGCCGACTCCGAGGCCGACCGCCTCACCCTCACCCATGAGGCCTACAACCGCAAGGGCTTCGCCTTCGGTGCCATCGCCGCAGCGGAGTTCTTGCTCGGCAAGACTGGATGCTACTCTATGGAGGATTTGATGGGGGATATCTTTTCCGACCCGAAATAATATTTCACCCCTTTTTGCGTTAGCAAGTAAACTCAATAAACGACATGTCATTATTATTGTTCATCCTCATCGTTCCGGCGCTGTTCACCATCCCGTTTGCGTTCTGCTGGAAGCAGTTTGAAGCCGCCGGACAAAAGGGCTACTACAGCCTCATCCCCTACTACAACATCTATATCATGCTGAAAATCATCGGCAAAGAGAAGAAGTTCTGGTGGTGGTTCTTCATCGTCTTCCCCTACATCAACATCTTCATGCTCCTGCTCATGCTCGTCGAGCTAGGCAAATGCTTCGGGCGGTTCAAGGTTTGGGAGGAAGGCATGGCCGCCATCCTGCCGTTCATCTTTTTCCCCATCATCGCCAAAGACGACAAATACCAAGACCCCGCCACGGCCACACGACCCAAGAAATCGACTGCACGCGAGTGGTTTGATGCCATCATCTTTGCCGTCGTCGCCGCATTGATTATCCGTACCTACGTCTTCGAGATGTTCACCATCCCCACTTCGAGCATGGAGAAATCGCTATGCGTCGGTGATTATTTGGTTGTCAGCAAGATACACTATGGCCCAAAAGGGCAAAACACGCCGCTTTCGTTCCCCTTCGTGCACAACACTTTGCCAGGAAGCAAGACCGCAAAATCCTATTTGGAATGGATTAAGTTGCCCTACCACCGCTATCCAGGCGTGACAACGATGAAACGCTACGACCCCATCGTGTTCAACTATCCCGCCGGCGACACGGTGTGCGACATCTTCCAAAGCAGCATCAGTTACTACGACCTCGTGCGCGAATACGGGCGCAAGAAGGTTTGGAGCGACCACCAAAACTTCGGCAAGGTCATCAGTCATCCCGTCGACAAGCGCGAAAACTATGTGAAACGCCTCATCGGTATGCCTGGCGACTCGCTGAAAATCGTTGACGGAGTGGTGTTTATCAATGGCGAAAAGGCCTTTGAACCCGAAAACATGCAGTTCAACTACACCGTGGTGACCACTACGGGCGGTATCAACAAGCAGACGTTGGACAAATACAACATCACGGAAGGATATCGCACCGCCGACCCCAACACCTTCATCCTCAACATCAGCGCGAAGGTGGCCGATG
>CAMKAR010000266.1 GCA_946410535.1 uncultured Bacteroidales bacterium | reverse complement strand
CTGTGGAAGTGCCCAAGCAGACCACCCAACTCGAAATCGTGCAAGACGACGTTGAGACCGAGGACATCGAAATCAATGCTGATGTGGAACAAAACGAGGTCATTGAAGAGTATGTCGCTCCCGAAGTCGTCGAAGAAGAAGTCGTCGAACAAGAGATCTTCCAAATCGTGGAAGAGATGCCTTCCTACCCTGGCGGCGAAAAAGCCTTGCTGGAGTATGTGGCCAAAAACATCAAGTACCCCCAGATTGCCCGTGAGACTGGTATCCAAGGCCGCGTGTTCGTCGGTTTCGTCGTCGAACCTGATGGCTCCGTCTCCAACGTGAAGATCCTGCGTGGCATCGGCGGTGGTTGCGACGAAGAGGCCATGCGCGTCATCAAGAGCTTGGCCAAGTGGAAGCCCGGCAAGCAACGCGGCAAGGCCGTGCGCGTGTCCTACCAAATCCCTGTGGTCTTCAAGCTCGCCTAAGCTGAAGCGCCATCGAAGAGACAAAAGAAAAAGCCAGCGTCATGCTGGCTTTTCTTGTTTAAAGTAGTCATAAACAACCTGTGCTTTGGCCTGACCTACAATTGCGGTGAGTTGCTCCAACGATGCCTCCTTGATGCCTTTCACCGACTTCAGTTCCAATAGCAGCTTCTCAGCCGTCTTCTTCCCTATCCCCTTGATGTCGGCCAACTCGGAATGGATGAAGCCCTTCTCGAACTTCTTGCGGTGGAAAGTGATGGCAAACCGGTGCACCTCGTCCTGAATGTGGGTTAACAAACGGAAAACTTCCGAATTGGGCTTCAGGCCCACCACCACGGGCGGGAAGCCGAACAGCAACTCGTTGGTGCGGTGACGGTCGTCCTTGGCCAAGCCCGCGATGGGAATGTCGACGTGCAACTCGTCCTGAATCACTTGCCTTACCACTTCCATCTGCCCCTTGCCGCCATCGGTGATGATGAGGTTGGGCAAAGGCTTTTGTTCCTCAATGAGACGCGAATAGCGCCTTCTGACCACCTCTTTCATCGAGGCGTAGTCGTCGGGGCCTTCCACCGTCTTGATGTTGAAATGGCGATAGCCCGCCTTGTTGGGTTTGCCTTTCACGAACTGCACCATGCCCGCCACGGCATAGTCGCCCTGGAAGTTGGAGTTGTCGAAGCACTCGATCACATCAGGCATTTCGTTGAGTTGCAGAGCATCTTTCAGTTGGTTCAAGACACGTTTTTGGTGGCGTTCCGGGTCGACCAACGAGCGTTGTTTGTCCAAGTCGATGCGGTATTGCATGGCGTTGCGGCGCGAGAGGTCGAGGAGCTTCAGCTTGTCGCCACGCTGCGGCACGGTCATTTCCACGTCCCCGATCTCGTAGTCCAATTTCATCGGGACGATGATTTCGGGCGCGTGTTCGCCAAACTGCTGCCGCAAGTCGGTGATGGCCAGCAGCAAAAGCTCTTCCGGGGTCTCCTCCAGCTTGCGCTTCATCTCGAACGAATGGCTTTGCACCACTGCACCTTCCTTCACCTTCATATAGTTGACGTAGAACGTCTCTTCGTCGTCGACGTAGGAGAATACCTCCACGTCGTGAATCGTTGTGCTGACCACCGTCGAGCGGCTTTGGTATTCCTCAAGCAGCTCATATTTCACCTTGATTTCGTGCGCCTGCTCAAACTCCATACGCGAGGCATGATCCATCATCTGCGCCTTCAGTTGGCGAAGCACGCCGCCCAAGTTGCCCTTGATGATTTCGCGGATTTCGGCAATCATGGCGTTGTAATCGGCCTTCGAGATCAAGCCCTCGCAAGGGCCGTTGCATTTGTGGATGTGGTAGTCGAGGCAGACTTTGTATTTCCCCTTTTCGACACCCGCCTCTGTGAAAGGCGTGCGGCACAAGCGTATTTTATAGGCTTGGCTGAGCAGGTCGAGCAAGACGTGGGCCGTGCGCACCGAGGGATAAGGGCCGAAGTATTCCGAGCCATCGTTCACCTTCCTACGGGTAAGGAACACCCGAGGATAGGCCTCTTTCTTGATGCAGATCCACGGGTAGGTCTTGTCGTCCTTGAGCATGATGTTGTAGTGCGGCTTGTACTGCTTGATCATCGTATTCTCGAGCAATAAAGCCTCCGCCTCCGAGTCGACGATGCTATATTCGAGGTCCGCGATTTTGCTGACGAGGACGCGTGTCTTGCCAAACTGTTCCTTGTTGAAATAACTGCTCACGCGACGCTTGAGGTTCTTCGCCTTGCCCACATAAATGAGCGTGCCGCTCTTGTCGAAGTAGCGGTAGACGCCGGGCTTGGTGGGCAGCACGGCGAGCTTTTGCTTGACTATTTCGGGATGGTCGGACATAACTTTTTTTTCGTCACAAAACTCTCAAAACCCACAAAACCTTTTTTTCGGGTTGGGGGGAAGCATGCCAACCGGCTGCTTCCTGGCGGCAAGCGGTTGCGAGCCGCCGCACACTATTTTTGAATTATATATTGTTTTGAAAGTTTTGTCGGTTTTGTAATACAATAATTACTCTTGTTTCTTTTTCATGTGGTCCCAGCCCTGCGCCTTGATGGGGATGACATGGTTGTCGGGGGTGATCATTTCGGCCACGCCGGCATTGTCGGTCATGTAGCCGATGACGGTCACGTCGGTCGACATCTTTTGTATCTTCTCGTAGTCCTTCTGGTCGATGGTGAAGAGCAGCTCATAGTCTTCTCCCCCACTCAATGCCGCCACCGAAGGCACGATTTGGAACTCCTTGGCCATGCGGTCGGTGGTCGGGTCAATGGGGATGCGTTCCTCGTAAAGTTGGCAGCCCACGCCGCTCTCCTTGCAAAGATGCAGGATTTCGGAGGCTAAGCCATCGGAGATGTCGATCATCGAAGTCGGCTTGATGCCCAGGGTCTTGAACTGTTCGACGACGTCCTTGCGGGCTTCGGGCTTCAGCTGGCGCTCAAGCACATAGTCGAGCCCATCGAATTTGGGTTGCATGTTGGGATTGGAGAGGAATTCCACTTTCTCGCGCTCGAGGATGAGCAGGCCGACGTAGGCCCCGCCCAAGTCGCCAGTGACACACAGCAGGTCGTTCTTCTTGGCGCCGCTGCGGTAGGCGATGTCGTCCTCTTTGGCCATGCCGATGACGGTGATGGAAATGACGAGGCCCGTCTTGCTGCTTGTGGTGTCGCCGCCCACCATGTCGACATGGTAGCGTTCGCAAGCGAGGCGGATGCCAGCATAGAGTTCATCAAGGGCTTCCACTGAAAAACGGCTCGATACGCCGAGGCCAACCACAATCTGCGTAGGCGTGCCGTTCATGGCGTAGATGTCGGAGAAGTTGCTCACGGCGGCCTTATAGCCGAGGTGCTTCAGTGGGCAATAGGTGAGGTCGAAATGGATGCCTTCGATGAGCATGTCGACCGAGACGAGGGTGCGCATACCTTCGTGGTTGATGACGGCGGCATCGTCGCCGACGCCTTTCAGCGACGAGGCGTTGCGCAACGGGAAGTCTTGCGTCAGTTGGTCAATGAGGCCGAACTCGCCAAGTTCGTCGAGCTGTGTGAGAGGTTTCAAGGTGTTGTCTTGTTCCATGATGATGGGTCTCCTATTTTATCGAAGTAGGGCTGCCATGGCATGACAACCCTACAATCCTTGATTTCCGTTGTTTCGTGGTCCCACTAGGGCTTGAACCTAGGACCTACTGATTATGAGTCAGTTGCTCT
>CAMKAR010000265.1 GCA_946410535.1 uncultured Bacteroidales bacterium | reverse complement strand
TACCACCGCCAACAGATGAAAGCCACCGTGATCGGCATCACCGGCACCAACGGCAAGACCACTACCAAGGAATTGGTTTCGGCAGTATTAGCCAAGAAATACAAACTCATCCACACGATGGGCAACTTGAACAACCACATCGGTGTGCCCCTCACCCTCTTGAGCATCAAGCCCGACACCGAGATGGCCGTGGTGGAAATGGGCGCCAACCACCCAGGCGAGATTGCCGACCTCTGCCTTCTCTCCGACCCCGACTTTGGCCTCATCACCAACGTCGGCAAGGCACATTTGGAAGGTTTTGGCAGTTTTGAAGACGTCATCGAGACCAAGACTGCACTCTACCGTCACATAAAAGCTCACGGTCAGGCCGTGTTCGTCAACCGGATGAACGACATCCTTTGGCAACGCTCGGAAGGTCAAAATCGCATCAGCTATGGTTGCCACAGCAACGCCGACTATCCCGTGGAGCAAGGCCAATGCGCCCCTTATCTCAGCGTGAAATGGCAAGAGCAAGAAGTCAGGACTCGGCTCGTGGGAGCTTACAATTTTGAGAACGTAGCCGCTGCCATCGCCGTGGGAAGTTATTTTGGGGTTGAAAAAGAGACCATCATCGAAGCGTTGGAGAGCTACACGCCCACCAACAGCCGCTCGCAAGTGATTGATACGGAGAAAAACCACATCATCATGGATGCTTACAACGCCAATCCCACCTCAATGCAAGCCGCCTTGCGCAACTTCGCCAACATCTGCGGCGAGCAACACCTATTAATATTAGGCGACATGCGCGAATTAGGCTCCGCCTCCGAAGAAGAACACCGCAACATCCTCAATATGATGAAAGAATTGGGCTTCAAGGAAGCCTATTTGGTCGGACAGAACTTCTGCGCTTACAACGACAACGCGAATTGGAGAATATTCGATAACGTGGAAGAATTACGTCAATACATTGAGAATCATTGTATTGAAGGAAAGACGATTTTGGTAAAAGGATCGAGAGGAATCATGTTGGAAAAAGTGTTGCCTTTATTGTAGAAACTTTCGGGACCTTGCCGAACCCCGGTAGGGTCAGCGGGTCATGACCCGCTGTCGGCAAAGCCCCGAAAAAAACGTCTGTTATGAAACAAACCACCGCCATAGGATTAATGTCGGGCAGCTCGCTCGACGGACTGGACATCGCTCTTGTCAGGTTTGCGGTAGAGGGTGCGGACGAGACGTCCGCGAACCCAGAATACCGCTTTCAAATCCTCCAAGCCGAGACCCTTCCCTATCCCGAACACTGGAAAAAACAACTCGCCGAAGCCTTCCAACAGCGGCCCCAAGACTTGGTGCAATTGGATAAGGACTACGGCAAATATCTTGGCGAGCAAGTCCGCAATTTCGCGCAAAAACACAACGCGAAGCCCGACTTTGTAGCCTCGCATGGTCATACCATCTTCCACCGTCCCGAGGAACACTACACCCTGCAAATCGGCGACGGACAAGAGTTAGCCAAAGCATGTGGTTTCACCGTCGTCAATGATTTTCGCACGGAAGACGTTGGCAAAGGCGGTCAGGGAGCGCCCTTGGTGCCCATCGGCGACAAGCTGCTTTTTGCCGACTACGAAATGTGCCTCAATATCGGCGGCATCGCCAACATTTCGTATGACGAGAACGGAAGACGCATCGCCTACGACCTTTGCATCGCCAACCAAGCCTTGAACTATCTCGCCCAAATGAACGGCCTCGACTATGACAAAGATGGCGACCTCGCCCGAAGCGGGAAAGTGGACTTCGACCTGCTGAAGAAACTCAACAACAGCCCGTTTTTCATGCAAGAGCCGCCGAAGTCGTTAGGGAGGGAGTATTTTGAGATGTATCAGAGAGGACTATTGGACGGAGGACAGAGGACGAGGGACACGAGACGCGGGACTGCGGGACACGAGACACGAGACGCGGATCTTTCCATCGCAGACAGGTTGGCGACATTTGTGGAACACATCGCCTTGCAGATTTCCATTCCCATCTCGCTGCTGCCCAAGGGCAAGATTTTGGTGACGGGCGGCGGTGCGCGCAACAAGTTCCTGATGGAACGCCTGCAAGCCCGCACCAAGCACGAGGTCGTCGTTCCCGAAAAGGAAATCATCGACTACAAGGAAGCCCTGATTTTCGCCTTCCTCGGCCTGCGCCGATTGGAGGGGAAGACCAACGTCTTGGCCTCAGTGACGGGTGCTACAAGCGACAGCTGCAGCGGGAGGATTTGGAAACCCTGATAAACATTTGTTTTTTATTCATTTTCAATAATATACCCGACAACAAACGACAACAAACGACAACAAACGACTACTGTCGACAACAAACGTTTGTTCAACGGCTTGGTCTTGACAAAAGGTATTTCTTTGCAGTGAAAACAAGTAATACAACTAGAAAATGGCAAAGAAAGAAACCAACACAGAACTTGAAATCACAATTTGTGACATCAAAAGTAACGACAGTATCAATATAGAATCTTTGATACGCATAATTAGAGGCCAACAGGTAATGCTTGACTCGGATTTGGCAATGCTGTATGGCGTTGAAACTAAAAGATTGAACGAACAGGTTAAACGAAATCTCAATCGTTTTCCAGAAGATTTCATGTTTCAACTAACTCAGTATGAGGCAGTTCGTTTAAGGTCGCAAATTGCGACCTTAAACGATGAAGAAATAATCTTGAAGTCGCAAATTGCGACTTCAAGTTGGGGAGGCGCTCGAAAACTGCCATACGCCTTCACCCGTAACGGCATTGCCATGCTCAGCAGCGTATTAAGGTCTGACACAGCCGTGGAAGTCAACATCCGCATCATGAGAGCTTTCACCATGATTCCACAACTCGTCAACCACAACGCGCAAATAATCCAGCGCATTTTCAATATCGAGCAACACCAAATAAGCACAACGCCCAATATCCTGAAATCAAGTTCGTCCAGCTCCCCCACCGAAACCACGACCGTTTCCTCATCATTGACGACAAAGTATATTTGCTTGGAGCCAGCTTGAAGGATATGGGGACGGGCCTCTGCGCCGTTACCGAAATGGCCATTGCTCCAGAAACAATCTTGGGACTCTTAAAGTGAAAAAATTTCCTCCCAAACCCACCCATCCTATCCAAAATCTTCTTATTTTTGCCACGTCATCCATAATGCATTGGACGACAAACATAATGGAAAAGACGTTGAACTGACGTTTTATCTGCGGTGCCTTTGAACTTCGCAACTTCAGAATCTATCGCATGGTAAGACAATGTTCGACGTCCATTGTTTCGTGTATACTATTTTCAGTATATTCGAAGCGTGGGCATCGACGTTGTTTATCCTCGATAGATGGGCAATGCGAAGGCCTAAGGCACGGGATAGACAATTGTTTTGACTCCCGCGCTTTTTTCTTTTGTGTTTTAATGCTGGTCAAATCAGGTTGGCCGAAGGAGTCAAGCCAACGAAACTGGGAACGAAACCACATTAAAACAATCGGATATGCGTAAACTCACAAAGACCTTGGCAGCCCTGCTGCTCATGCTGGCGGTGGTCGTAGCCGCCGGATGCAAGAAACCTGACGACCCCACCGACCCCAACAATCCCAACAACGGGGGCGGAGGAAACAATGGAGGTGGCGGAGGCGGCACCACGCCAACCGTCCCGACCGAAGAGGGCATGTACCTCGGCATCATCGG
>CAMKAR010000264.1 GCA_946410535.1 uncultured Bacteroidales bacterium | reverse complement strand
TGGCCAAAGACCTCGGACGCAAATATGAGGACATGAACATCATCGCCATCCACCTTGGAGGTGGCATCTCGGTGAGTGCCCACAAGAAAGGCCGCGTGGTCGACACCAACAACGCCTTGAACGGCGACGGCCCCTTCACGCCAGAGCGAGCCGGCTCGCTGCCCGCCGGATTCCTCGTCGATGCCTGCTTCAGCGGCAAGTACACCAAGAAGGAAATCGGCCAGATGCTGAAAGGCAAGGGCGGTTTTGTGGCTTATTTGGGCACCAACGACGCCCTCGAAGTGGAAAACGCCGTGAAGGCTGGCAACAAGGAGTGGGAGAAGGTCTACCAAGCCATGGCCTATCAAGTGGCCAAGGAAGTGGGCGGCCTCGCAGCTTCGGCCTTCAGCATGGATGTCGACGCCATCTTCCTCACCGGTGGCATGGCCTACGACAAGACCTTCTGCGGCTTGGTGAAGTCGCATGTGGAGAAGATCGCTCCCGTCTACGTCTATCCTGGCGAGGACGAGATGAAAGCCTTGGCTCTCAATGGCCTGATGGTCTTGAATGGAGAAACCGAAGTGAAGGTCTACAAAGCCTAATTCCCAGCACAGGCGGCAGTGGCCGCACTGATCGTAATGCCAGGGATGCCTTCCAATTGATGCGCACACGATTCCAACGTGGCGCCAGTGGTAAGCACGTCGTCAATCAAGAGGACGTGCTTTCCTTTTAGTTCGTCGGCAAAATGCACCTCGAAGATGTCCTTCACGTTCTTGAAGCGCTCCTCGGCGGTTTTGTGGGTCTGCGTCTCGGTATAAACGCCTCTGACGAGGTATTTGTCGCCGATCGGGATGCCTGTGACTTCGCTGATGCCACGGGCAATCATGAGGCTTTGGTTGTAGCCGCGCTGCCGTTCGCGCTTAGGGTGGAGCGGCACGGGAATCAGATAGTCGATGCCTTGAAACAATGGTGCGTCCTTGATGCTCAAGCCGATTTGCTGGCCAAGAAAAACACCAGCATCCTTGTTGCCCTTGTATTTCAGCTGATGAATGAGATGTTGCACCTTGCCCGACTTGGAGAAAAAGAAACATGAAGTGACGGCATGGAACCTCACCCGGCCATAGAACGTTTGCGCCACGGGATTGTCGGCATGAAGCTCATAGCCAGTATGGGGGAGCGTATAGCGGCATTTCAGGCAAACCGTATCCTCGCTTTTCAGTAAATGAGCGCCACAAGCGGCACAAACACGCGGATAAAACAAGTTGATGACGTTATGGAGCCAGTCGCGTAGGATCATGTCGGAGAGCGTTAGTTTCCCAAACGGATGTATTTCCTTCTCGGAACCATGGGTTTCACCTTGCCTACCACATTCGACGTGTCAAGGCCGTCCTTGTTATTTCTGGCTTCGGCAGCTTCGTCGAGTTCATACATCTTGTAGTTGATGGCGAAATCGAGCGAGTCGGGAAGAAGTTCGTCGGTGCGGCCTTGCTCGCGCAGCACCTCGTTATACATCTTTCGGTTGCGCAGCAAGGTGGCCTGCCGTCGGGCCGACTTGTTGTATTTGTCGTAGAGGTATTGTATCGGGCTGGCCGTGACGGTAACCATGCCATTGCCCACAGGAGCACGGCTTAGCCACAGCTCATCGAGGTCGTCGTTAAGCCGTTTGATTTCATCGGGCGTCTCGATGCTCGGCATGGTGATGAGCATCTCCTTGAAAGTCTCGTAGTTGGTGAAAGGCAGAACGGTCACCTCACGCAAGGTGATGGTTTCGGGACGCAGCCGGATGACAAGCGTGTCGCCACTGCTCAGCGTCGAGTCGATGGCGACGAGTCGACGTTGGTAGCCAACGCAACTCACCCACAGCGTGTCGACCTGCCGAGCCTGGATGTGGAACTTGCCTTGGTGGTTGGTGATGGTGCCATAGTGAGCCAACTTACTGATTACATGTGTATTGCGAATTGGATGGAGACTATCGGCAGTGACCACATAGCCATAGAAATCCATACGGCTGTGTTCTTCGCCGCTTTGCGCATTGGCAGCGAAACAACATAACAACAAGGTAACTATGGGCAGTAGGCGCTTCACTCGGCGTGATTTTGGGTGGCTATTGTCTTTAAATGTGAACGCAAAAATATGAAATTTATTTCAAAGAATTGCTCTGCATCATCTTTTCCAACCGATTATACCAATCCTCGCCAAATTTCCGAATCATCGGTCCTTTGAGGAACTTCCACAACGGAATGCCTTCCCGCTCGCCTTTGCGCTTGGCAGGCACACACACGCTCCATTCGTGGTAGAGGATGTGCGTGAAGCCGTCTTTCTCCACCAAGCGGATGGGATAGAGATGGCACGAAATGGGCTTCCAGAAGTCGCACTTGCCTTCCAAGTAGGCTTTTTCGATGGCGCAGAGGGCCGTGCCGTTCTCGTGAAAGTAGACGAAAGCGCACTCCTCACCGTTGACCAACGGCGTGACAAGCTCGCCTGTCTCGTCGTAGTCGTACACGTCATTGTCTTCCACCACTTTGATGCCTTCGGGCCGCATAAACGGCTTGATGGCCTCTAAGTTGTCTTCAATTTGCTCTATTTCAGAAGCTTCGAGCGGTGCGCCGGCATCGCCAGCCACACAGCACCAGCCTTTGCAGCGCGGCAGGCTGCAGCAAAACTGGGCGTTCAGGAATTCGTCGGTGACGACGACATTGTCGAGGATAATCATGGCGCAAAGATACTGAAAACAATAATCTGATATATTATTCGTTGCCATAATAACTATTGGAATACGAAAAATGGAAAATGAAAACGAGAATTGCCTTAACCAAGAATGTAAAAAAAGGAGCTTTTTCGTGAAGTTTTGGTGGATTTTTCCTATAGTTAATCTTGTTTGTGCTTTGTTGATAATGCCATCTGCCAACCATAACCTTTGGGGATTGACTTCCGCATTATTTATTGTGATTATTGTATTATTGGTTATTCAAGGAATCATCCTCATCTATTGCCTTTGCAAAAAAGAATGGTGGCAATCTGTAGGTTCAGCGATAGGTTGTATAGTTTGTTTTATTGCATTTTGTATTATTTCATTCATTTGTCTAATAATAAGTAGTTCGCAACCAGACCCTTTCGGCAAGGAACACCCCATTCCCGATGGATTGGAATACAACCTTCCAATTACCGACACTAATCACCGATGGAATGCCTATGATGGAGACATATTCACTCCTGTCGACATTGACAGTACAGACACAGCATCGTGGCTGCAGATTTGGAACGGCGGTCAGGGTGGCATATATAACTTCGCCTTCTATTGGCCTGCTCTTGAGGATGGAGAGGTTTATCTGCGTTGTTTTGAGGTGACGGAAAATATCGAACTCTCCAAAGACCGGATGAAACCACGTACAACTACGCAAGTATCAAACCACACTGGTTTTGGACAAATTGTCGAACCCAACCATAAGTACTTCACCATCTACGAAGGCGATTGGGGAGATTACTATGCGGCTCGTATTGAGGTCTGGCATAGAAATGCAAGTACTGGAGAAGAAACTAAACTATTAGAAAAGATTTATCGCGTTGAAGGTTGGATGAGATAAGAAAATGAGTAATTTTGCCGCGAATTTTAAGGCCGATGGCTAATGGCCGACGGCAGCTACCAACGTTGAGGAGATTGCGGATCAAGTCCGCAATGACGCTGTCGGTTGAAGCTGCCAAAAGCC
>CAMKAR010000263.1 GCA_946410535.1 uncultured Bacteroidales bacterium | reverse complement strand
GTCCGACCTTGTGGCTACAGCTTGCAATGGCGATATCATACGTTATTCGTCTGTGAATGAGGGCGCTGAAAAGAACATCCTGCTCCATTCCTTGCCTTGCGCCGAAGGCCGCAAAGACGTCACCTTGTATGCCAGCTACGACGAAGGCATGACCTGGCCTGTGCATAAAATCGTAGTGCCTTACGATGCTGCCTATTCCTCGCTCTGCATCCTGCCCGACAACTCTATCGGCATGTATGTGGAAGAGTCTGATGGCGACACTTTGGGTTATTCCATGGTGTTCTACAACTTCGGCTTGGAATGGTTGGAGAAGTAATTCTCTCAAACCATCACTGTCATCTGCACATTTTCAGGAAATACTCATGCACTCGAAAGTCGGCATCCAGCTCGGGGTGGAAGGCTGTGACGAGTTGCTTGCCTTGACGTGCGGCAACGATGTTACCATCAATTTTTGCCAATACCTCACATTCGGGTGAAAGCACCTTCTCTATGTAAGGCGCCCTTATGAAGGTCATGGGGATGTCTTCCCCGATGCCTTCCATGGTGCCAAAGGTGTGAAAACTTCCCAACTGGCGCCCGTAAGCGTTGCGGCGCACGCTGATGCCCATTGTGGCAAGATGCTCGCGGTCGTCGTTCGTCGTGTTTTGGGCCAAAAGTATCATTCCTGCACAGGTGCCGAATACGGGTAATCCGTTCCTTATCTCATTTTTCAAAGGCTCGAAAATACCCAAGTCGTGCAACAGTTTGACTTGCGTAGTGCTTTCGCCTCCAGGCAAGATGATGCCGTCTTTCTCTTTTTCCCAGTCGGAGAGACTGTGTATCTCGAAGGCCTCTGCAACAAGGTCATGGAGCATCCGCACGTGCTCTGCGAATGCTCCTTGTAATGCGAAAACGCCTATTTTCATCGTTATTTTCCTCTCTCGGCCATCAACAGTTCGATCTCTTGTTCGTTGATGCCTACCATGGCCTCGCCGAGGTCTTCTGACAGTTCGGCCAACATGTGAGCATCGGTGTAGTTGGTGACGGCCTTCACGATGGCAGCTGCGCGTTTGGCAGGGTTACCACTTTTGAAGATGCCGCTGCCGACAAAGACGCCTTCGGCGCCTAATTGCATCATCAGTGCGGCGTCGGCGGGAGTGGCCACACCACCGGCGGCGAAGTTCACTACGGGCAGTTTGCCGTTGGCATGTACGAAAGCGAGCAGGCCGTAAGGCACCTGGAGCTGTTTGGCGGCTTCAAATAGTTCGTCGTCGCGCATGGCAACCACACGGCGAATCTCGCTTTGCATGCAGCGCATGTGACGCACGGCTTGCACGATGTCGCCCGTGCCGGGTTCGCCTTTGGTGCGGATCATGGTGGCACCCTCGGCGATGCGCCTCAGGGCTTCGCCAAGGTCTCTGGCACCGCAAACGAACGGCACTTGGAATTGGGTCTTGTCGATGTGGTAGATGTCGTCGGCGGGTGAGAGCACTTCACTTTCGTCGATGTAGTCGATTTCGATGGCTTGGAGGATTTGTGCCTCGGCGATATGGCCGATGCGGCATTTCGCCATGACGGGGATGGAGACGGCTTCTTGGATGCCGCGGATCATCTTTGGGTCGCTCATGCGCGACACGCCACCGGCCGCACGGATGTCGGCGGGTATGCGTTCCAAAGCCATCACGGCGCAGGCGCCGGCTTCTTCGGCGATGCGGGCTTGTTCAGGGGTGGTCACGTCCATGATGACGCCGCCTTTTAGCATTTGAGCGAGTTGTCGGTTGAGATTTTGTCTTTCGTTATCCATGTTTTAAGTGTTTAGTGTTTTTCTGAATTGCGACGGCGACTGGTTGCGCATTTTGCGGAAGAACCTCGACAGTTGCGCTTGTGAGCTGAAACCCAAAGCGATGGCGATTTCTTGCACGGTCTTGTCGGAGGTCCGCATCTGTCGTTCTATCTCGTTGGCGATTCTTTCGTCGATGAGCGTCTTGGGCGTTTTTTCAGCGAACCGTTTGGTCACCTGGGCCAGATAACGGCTGCTGACGTTCAGCTGCTCGGCGTAGAACGACACGTCTTTGTACAACATGAAGAAGCGCTCCAAACTGTCGAGGAAATTGTTGTAGAGCGAAGCTGCCCGCCCCGTCTGTTCGATGTGTTCAGGGATCAGCTGTCCGAGGTATCTCTTCGCATCGTCGATGGCAGTTTGCATGTTTTCGCCACGGCTGAGCATGACGGCGATGGCTGAGGAAAGCAGGTTGCCATGACCGTGTCCTTGTCGTCCATCGATGGTCAGTCGCTTCACCGATGCGTAGTCGGAGAGGCTGAAAATGTTGTCGTCGGGACGCGTTATGACCAACGTGCATAAGGGCAGAAGTCTCTTCTTTATGGTCGCCATCACTTCTGGCGTCATCAGCTTGTCGCCCGACGAGGAATGTGCCACCGTGTCGAGAATGACGTGCTTGGGATGGTATTTCTTCAGCACTTCAGCAACGGATTCCACCACGTCGATGCGGCGCAACATGCCGATTTTCACAATCTGTGGGTCCATATCGTTGAAGATGGCTTCAATCTGTCCACTTACTACGTTGGCTGGCAGGTCGAAGAAAGACTGGATGCCAAGTGTGCTTTGCACGGTGATGCTCGTGATAGCGGTCACGGCTTGTGCCCCTAAGAGAGTGATGGCTCGGATGTCGGCTTGTACGCCCGAACCGCCTGTGCCATCGGAGCCTGTAATGCTTAAAACCGTTTTCATTGCAGTGATTTTGTTGCAAATAAACAGAAGTTTCCGCAATTATTATAAGGTGCATTCCGATTTTGGAAAACAAAATGCGGTTTTTGGAAAAAATGGATTTTCAAGTATGAAAAAAGGTCGTATTTTTGCAGTCTCAATAAGTTTTTAAAGAAATCAAGAAAAATGAAAAAGACATTGAAAATGTGGATGCTGGCTGCCATCCTGATCTGCAGCACGGTTTTGGTTGGTTGTGGCAGCAAAAACGCTAAAGAACAACCTAAAGAAGCTACAGTGGAAAACAACCAAGTTGTTAATGTGTTTGATTCTAAAGCATGCGACGCGGCTGTTGCCAACTATCTGGAGAATGTCATCGGCAAACAATATGCTGAGGGTCAATACAGTATTTCTTCTCCTTTTGTCATTAGCACTGACAATGGTGATTTGCAGGATGTCAAGGTTTGGGGCGACTTTTGGGTGTTCAACTACAATGTTTCGGGCGACACGCTGAAGACCGTTTCGGGTGGCAACCATCCCGGCTTGATGCACCTGAAGAAGACCGACAAGGGCATGGAAGTGACCAACTTCGAAGCCGTGGAGGACGGTGCTGGCAACCTTGAGAGCGCCAAGAAGATCTTTGGCGACCAATATGAGGCTTTCCAAGAGATCAACGGCAACCAGGAAAAACGCGAGAGCATCAGACTGCAATTCATCGCCGACTATGTGAAGAAGAACAATCTTCCTGTCAAGATGGTGCAAGACTATGGTTGGCCTGCCGTCGAGTTGCCGAAATAAGTCTTTCCTCTTGCCTCAATAATCAACTATGTCGGAAAGCCTTGAAAAGTTTTTGAGCCGCGTCAGCGATGCCGTCGAGCAAAGCGCATTGGTGAAGATGACCTTGAGCAAGCCTGCGTCGAAACATGACGAGCTGCGCAATATCTATGTGAAGCCAGTCTTGATAAAGGGGAAGCACCTGTTTGCTTTTACTTATCACTAT
>CAMKAR010000262.1 GCA_946410535.1 uncultured Bacteroidales bacterium | reverse complement strand
CCATCCGCGAGGCCATCCTCGACGGCGTGATTGGCAACAACTTCCAAGAAGCCTACGCCTTTATGAAAGAAGAAGGTAATAAGCTGGGATTGAGTGTGGTGAAGGAATTGGAAGAACCGATTGTCGTGGCCAATAATGGTCCAGTCCCAAACAAAGTATAAGCTTTATGACCCGTTTTACGTCACTGCGAGGAACGAAGCAGTCCAGAGAACAAGCTAATTTCTGGATTGCTTCGTCGTTCCTCCTCGCAATGACGCAAAGCGACGCAGTAATTCTACCATGAAAACCCTCATCGTCATAGCAGGCCCCACCGCCTCCGGCAAGACCGCTTTCGCCATCAAGGTGGCCAAGGCTTTAAACACCGTCATCCTTTCTTCTGACAGCCGGCAGTTCTATAAGGAAATGAGCATCGGCACGGCGGCACCTACCGAGGAAGAGCTGAGCCAAGTCCAGCATTACTTCGTGCATCACATCAGCATCGAGGACAAATACGACGTGGCCGACTACGAGCGTGATGTCATCCAATTGTTGGACGAACTCTTCAAGACCCACGACACCGTTGTTTTGACCGGTGGCTCAGGCCTTTTCATCGACGCGGTTTGCAACGGCATCGATGCCATGCCGGACGTAGAGCCTAAAATCCGAGAGAAAGTCGAAAAAATGTTGGCAGAAGGCGGACTTAAAGCCTTGCAAGACGAAGTGCAACGCCTTGACCCTGAGTATTTCGCCACCGTCGACCAACAGAACCCACGCAGGCTGCAAAGGGCATTGGAGGTGTGTTACCAAACGGGGCAGCCTTTTTCTTCGTTCCGCAGTGGCAACACTGTGAAGCGTGACTTCAAGATCGAGAAATTTGCCCTGCTTTGGGACCGTCAGGAACTCATCGAGCGCATCGACAAGCGGGTGGACATGATGATGGAGCAAGGGCTATTGGAAGAAGCCAAGGCTCTTTATCCCAAGCGTCACCTGAACGCGCTCAACACAGTGGGTTATAAGGAGTTGTTCGCCTATTTCGACGGGCAATGCACCTTGAAAGAAGCCGTGGAGCAAATCAAGATCCACACGCGGCAATATGCCAAACGGCAGATGACGTGGTTGAGGAAAGACACAAGTTATCAATGGATTATGCCGGAAGATTTCGATAATACCGTATCAGCCCTTCGGCAGGCGATGCCATCACCTCGCCCAATGTGAGACCATTTTCGTCCAAACAGTCTTTCAAGATCCCTTGGAAATGATGTGCAACAGAACCTATAAAACTGATTTTTAGCATTTTGCAATCAGGAAAACGAAACACAAAAGCCTCCAGAAAAGCCTGGAAACAGTTTTTAACCAAATCGTGGATGAAAGG
Source organism: uncultured Bacteroidales bacterium (assembly GCA_946410535.1). Next base: position 2,352 of record CAMKAR010000262.1, on the reverse strand, counting down.
ATGATGCTGGTTTTCGCCGGCAAACATAGCAAAAGAGGCCAAAAACCTTGATGGTTGTTCGCCGTGATAGAGTTCGTCAATGAAATCCTTCAATTCCAGATGATATTGGTTTTCAAACGCTTGGTGCAATTCATTGGGCATGAAGCCATAGAAATAAGCCCTCACCACTTCCCTACCGATGTGCATCCCGCTGCCTTCGTCGCCAACGAGATAGCCCAACGAGACCGCCCTTTCAACGATGTTTTCTCCATCGTAAACGCATGAATTTGACCCTGTTCCAAGGATACAAGCAATGCCTTTCTCATGTCCCAACAAGGCATGGCAGGCCGCCATCAGGTCGTGGGTGACGGTGATTTCGGCTTGGGGAAAATGGCGTTGGAACACATCCTTTATTAATTGGCAATTCTGTTCGTTGCCGCAGCCCGTGCCGTAATAATGAATGGATTGGATATCCTTCGGTAGAGACGCGCCATGGCACGTCTCTACAAGGGATTCAAGGGTTTGGATATCAGAATAATTCGGATTGAATCCTTTGGTCACGAAATGCGCCTTGACCTCTTGGCCGTCCAAGAGAATCCATCCCATTTTCGTCGAGCCGCTGTCGATGATTAATTTCATGCCGTCACAGCTTCACCAGGGTTACGTTTGATTAGCAGGGGATAACGCTCTGGGTGACGGAGGCTGTCAATTTCAAGGTCAACGTCCAAAGCGGGCCATTCAACTGCCTCGGCACCACTCATTTGAACATTCAAAACATCCTTGATCGAGGCATCGCGCATCCACGGAATACGATTATACGACAAGAAGAAATCCTGACCGCCAACGCTAATCATAATTCCTTGAGCGTTAATCATCAAGACGCTTACCGATGTGTTGTTTGAAGTTTCAAAAACCGGGCTCATTTGCTTTATTTTGATGCAAAAATAGACATTATTTGCAAAATGACAGCTCATAAACAGACTTTTTCTTAGTTTTGCAGCCCAAAACACTGCAAACAAGTAAGAAAAATGAGAAAATGGCGCATTGAAGACTCCGAAGACCTTTACAACGTGAAAGGCTGGGGCGGTAATTACTTTTCCATCAACGAGAAAGGCCACATGACGGTCACGCCGAAAGAAGGCTGTGCCTCGGTCGACCTTCCGGAACTTGTTGACGAGCTGTCGCTTAGGGACGTTTCGGCTCCCATGCTGATTCGTTTCCCCGACATCTTGGACGACCGCATCAACAAGATCGACTCCTGCTTCAAGGAGGCGGCTAAGGAATACGAGTTCCACGGCCAAAACTTCGTGGTGATGCCCATCAAGGTGAACCAGATGCGCCCCGTGGTCGAAGAAATCGTGAGCCACGGCAAGAAATGCAACATCGGCCTCGAAGCCGGCTCGAAGCCTGAACTTCATGCCATCATCGCCCTCGGCACCGACTCCGACTCGCTCATCGTCTGCAACGGCTACAAGGACGAGGAGTTCATCGAGCTCGCCTTGCTTGCCCAGAAAATGGGCCGCAAGATCATCATCGTCATCGAGAAACTCAACGAGCTGAAGACCACGGCAAAGATTGCCAAACGGCTGAAAGTCACACCGAATTTAGGCGTACGCATCAAGTTGGCCAGCTCAGGTGCCGGCAAATGGGAAGAATCGGGCGGCGACGGCAGCAAATTCGGCCTCACCTCGTCGGAGCTGCTGGAAGCCTTGGATTTCCTTGACGACCACGACATGAAGGACTGCCTGAAGCTCGTCCACTACCACATCGGTAGCCAAGTGAGCAAAATCAAGAAGATCAACGTGGCCTTGCGCGAGGCGGCACAGTTTTACGTGCAGCTTTACAAGATGGGCTACCATATCGAATACGTCGACATGGGCGGTGGCCTCGGCGTCGACTACGACGGCACCAGCTCAAGCAGCGCCAGCTCGGTCAACTACAGCATCCAGGAATACGCCAACAACGCCATCTACACCATCGTGGATGCCTGTGACAAGAACGAACTCCCCCACCCCAACGTCATCTGCGAGTCAGGCCGCGCCCTCACAGCGCACCACTCGGTCCTGATTTTCGAGGTGCTGGAAAAGACCTCTCTGCCCGAATGGGACGACAACGAAGAGCCCGAGGAAAACGACCACGAACTCATCAAGGAACTCTACGAGTCGTGGGACGAGCTCACCAAAAGCTCCTCGTTGGAAATCTGGCACGACGCCCAAGAGATCCGCGAAGAGGCCCTCAACCTGTTCAGCCTCGGCCTGCTTGACCTCAAGTCGCGCGCCAAGATTGAACGGTTGTTCTGGAGCATCGCCCGCGAGGTGAACCACATCGCCAACAGCCTGAAGCGCGTGCCCGAGGACTTCACCTCATTGCCGA
>CAMKAR010000261.1 GCA_946410535.1 uncultured Bacteroidales bacterium | reverse complement strand
GAAAAACTACATCTTTATTGATGAAATTCAAGACATTGAGGAATTTGAGCGCAGTGTTAGAAGCTACCATACAGAACCCGACGCAGAAATCGTCATCACGGGAAGCAACGCCAAGATGCTGAGCAATGAGTTGAGCACGCTCATCGGAGGTCGTTACAAAGAGATTTACATCCAATCGCTTAGCTACCGAGAGTTTCTCACTTTCCACAACCTTACCGACAATGATGACGCCTTGGCTTTATACATCCAATTCGGAGGTTTGCCCGGCCTCGTAAAAATCGGCCTTGAGGAAGACGATGCCCGCGAATATCAAATGGACATATACCACACCGTGCTCTTGAAAGACGTCATCATGCGTAACAAGATCCGCAATGTGACTTTTTTGGAAAATCTCGTGCGTTTTATTGCCGACAACGCTGGCAAACTCATTTCAGCCAACAGCATTGCTAAATTCATGAAGTCACAAGGCGAAAACATCACTTCCACCGTGGTTTCCAATTACATCAACTATCTCACGGAAGCCTACATCATCCACAAGGTGAACCGTTTCAACATCCATGGAAAACGCTTGTTTGAGAGCAACGACAAATACTATTTCGAGGATCACGGCATCCGCAACGCATTGGCGGGCGGAACACGTGAAGGCGACATTGAAAAAGTGATTGAAAACATCATCTATCAACACCTTATTCATTTAGGCTACAGCGTGACCGTTGGCCAACTGCAAGCAGGCGAGATTGATTTTGTATGTACGGCAAAAAATGGACGACGTTGCTACATCCAAGCGTCCTTCATCATTGCTGACGAGACCACCCGCGAGCGCGAGTTTGGCAATCTACGAGCCATCAAGGACAACTATCCGAAATATGTGATTTCGATGACACCTCTCGTCACCCGTAACGACGACAACGGCATCACCCATCTTCATTTGCGGAAGTTTCTGATGGAAGGATTGGGATAAAAACACTACCTTTGCACAAAATATTTCATCATGAAAAACACCATTTTTACAACCATCATCCTTGCCGCGATGGCCTTCGCTGGATGCAAGGAAGAACCGAAACAAACCTCATTCGACGAAAAGGCGGCCTTGGAATTCCTCTACGCCTACATGCCGTTAGGCGACAGCGTGGACTACTCGGAAGACTATTACCGCGAGTGCATCCACTACGCTTTCGTGGCCAAACAAGAGCTGCCTTGGGGCGCAAGCATCCCCGATCGCGAGTTCAAGCACTTCGTGGTGCCCGTGCGCGTCAACAACGAAGGCCTCGACCGCTTCCGCGCCACCTATTATGAGGAGCTGAAAAACAGAGTCAAGGACTTGTCGCTAAAAGATGCCGTCCTCGAAGTGAACCATTGGTGCCACGAACACGTCAACTACAAGGGCAGCGACAGCCGCACCAGCGCCCCGATGTCGACCATCAAGACCTCGTGGGGACGATGCGGCGAGGAATCGACGCTCTTGGTGACCGCCTTGCGCACCGTAGGCATTCCTGCACGACAAGTCTACACGCCCCGTTGGGCCCACTGCGACGACAACCACGCCTGGGTGGAGGCTTGGGTGGACGGACAATGGCATTTCCTCGGCGCCTGCGAGCCTGAGCCAGTGCTCGACCTCGGCTGGTTCAACCTGCCGGCTTCGCGCACCTTATTATTACATACGCGCGTCTTCGGCGACTACGACGGTCCGGAAGAAGTCATCAGCCGCACACCTAACTTCACGGAAATCAACGTAGTGGACAACTATGGAAAGACTGCCAAGACCACCTTCACCGTCGTCGACGAAAACGGACAACCGCAAGCCAACTTGCCTGTGGAATTCAAGATTTACAACTATGCCGAATTCTGCACCGTCGTCACGAAAACCACAGATGCCAACGGCCAGACCTGGCTCACTTCGGGTTTGGGCACTATGATGGCTTACGCCTCAAAAGACGGCAAGTTCGGCTTCGAGGTCTTCAAGGCGGGCGAGAAAGACAACGTCACCCTCACCCTCAACCATGACAAGAACGCGACGGAATCCTTCGAGTTCGACATGGTACCTCCTGCCCCGACCAGTGTCTTGCCCGAAGTGACACCCGAAATGCGTGCCGAAAACGACCGCCGCATCACCTACGAAGACTCGTTGCGAAATGCCTACATCAAGTCATGCAAAGAGGCTCAAAACGAGCTGATTATGAACACTGGCAACAAAACCTTGTGCCGCATCTACGAGAAGACCTGGGGCAACTACCAAACCATCGCCGACTTCGTGAGCTATGCCCAAAGCAAAAACCAGGAAATCAAGGCCGTGGAATTGCTCAGCAACATCACCGACAAAGACTTGCGCGATGTCACCCTTGAAGTATTGAAAGACCATTTCGACCACACGCCCGACCTCACTTCTTCGGTCATTTCGATGCCTGTGGAACATTATGCGCAATACATCCTCAGTCCGCGCATCAGCAACGAGAACCTTGTGGCTTTCCGCAAAACCTTCACCGAGTTCTTCAACCCGACCGAAGCCCAGCAATACCACGACAATCCTATGCTTTTGGTCGATTGGGTACGCCGAAACATCACCGTCGACGACGAGCTTAATCCGCAGCGCATCCCCATTTCGCCTCTCGGCGTTCTGAAAGCCCGCAAGGCCGACCGCCACTCGCGCGACATCTTTTTCGTGGCCATGGCCCGCAGTTTGGGCATTGCGGCGCAAGTCAACCCTGTGAATGGCAACGTGCAGTATTTCGATGGTACCCAATGGCAAAATGTACAATTCGAAAAAGAGGCCGCAAATGCCTCTGGGACAGGCTATCTCGATATCCAATACGCGCCCATTACTTCCGTGGCCGACCCGAAGTATTACACCCATTTCAGCATCAAGAAGTTTGACGGAAAGAGTTTCCGCCTCCTGGCCTACGACGCCAAAGACCCGGGCATCGACGATGGCATGATGCTCTCGACATTCGAGAAGCCAACGCCTTTGGACGAAGGCATGTATATCCTCACTGCCGGAACTCGCCTTGAAGACGGCACTGCCCTGACCCACAGCCAATTCTTCACCATCAAGGCGGGCGAAACGACGCAAGTCGACCTCGTTTTGCGCCAACCTGACAACGAGCTTCGTGTCGTCGGCAGCTTTTACGCCGACAGCAAATTCACCGACCTTGAAAACGGTGAGACCACCAATGCCAAGCAACTTATCAAAGACAACTACTTCATCCTCGGCCTTTTGGACCAAGGCAGCGAGCCTACCACCCACGCCATGCAAGACATCGCCGCCTTCCGCAAGGACTTTGAAGACAGCAACCTGCCCATCATCTTCATTTTCAGCAATCAGGAAGATTACGACAAGTTCAAACTGAAGAATTTCAGCGAGTTGCCCGAAGGCATCGTTTACGGCATCGACGACGGCACCATCCATGACGAACTCATGGAAGGCTTGAAACTCGACAACGACAGCCGTCCCATCTTCATCATCGGCAACGCCAACAGCGAGGTGGTGTTTGTGAAACAAGGCTACACCATCGGCCTCGGTGAGCAGTTGCTGAAGGCTATGGCGAAATTGCAATAAAAAACGTAGAGACGCGCCATGGCGCGCCTCTACAAAATTCATGGAAACAGAATCGCCTACAGTTTGCGGGCGATTTCTTTTTCGGTATAGCCTTCGATGATATCGCCGACCTTGATGTCGTTGAAGTTCTCGATGTTCAAGCCGCAGTCCATGCCGG
>CAMKAR010000260.1 GCA_946410535.1 uncultured Bacteroidales bacterium | reverse complement strand
TTGTTCTTCACGGTGTATGCCGTTGGCCTGATTGCCTCACGGCTTTTTGCCGGCAAGATGATCGACCGAGGGAAGGTTACTCAAATCATCGCTTTGGGTTTAGGTATCGTCGTGATAGCATTGTTCGGCTTGGGCATGTGCCATCATTTCAATGCCTTGGGCACGGATTATACCGCTGTCGCCTTCTTGGTTGTCGCCTTGGTTTGTGGTTTGGGATTTGGTGCGGCTTTCCCGTCGTTCAATGCTTTGTTCATCAACCTTGGCACCAATGCGCAACGCGGCACAGCCACTTCCACTTACTTGACTACCTGGGACTTGGGTCTCGGCATCGGCATCTTCTCGGGCGGTATGCTTTCGGAGCATTTTTCGTTCTCGGCGGCCTATCTCGTTGCCGATGTGGTGGTGCTGGTTTCGCTCATCTTTTTTGTGATTGTCGTAACGCCTCATTATCAGAGGAATAAATTGAGATAGGAGATATTTATATGGATGCAAGATTTCGGGAATCGGAACGCGAGACTTTATGCAATGTTCTGCTGCGGGATGCTTCAATGGCTGATGCGCCGTTCATTGCTCGTGTGGTATTGGCGGGTCTCGACTTACTCGACATGGACGAGGCTATGTCGGAAGAACAACGTCCGTTTTTCAATCACTTGGTTGACATTTGCGGGATGGACGACACCTTGTATAGTTACCGCCACACCCGCATCGCAGAGGTGGATGGCATGGCAGTTGGTGCCTTGGTGGCTTACGATGGCGCTCCTTACGCCGAGATGCGAGCCAAGACCTTCGGCCTTGTACAACAGACCTCTGGCATGGACCTGTCAAAAAACGCCATGGAAACCGGCCCCGGAGAGTTCTATCTCGACAGCATGGCCATTCTCCCCGAGTATCGCGGCCATGGCATCGGTCATACTCTGATGCGCGACCGAATGGAATGGGCTTTCAGGAATGGTTTCAAGGCGGTTACGCTACTCGTCGACAAGGATAAGCCGCGTTTGCAAGTTTATTATGAAAGCCTTGGTTTTGTTCAGATGTGCGAGATGTTTGTGTTTGGGGCGTGGTATTGGAAGCTATGTTGCGTGTCATCGACACGCTGAGTGCGGGTGCCAGCTTCGCTGTTTTTTCACTTTTTTGCTTGGTAAAGACGATATTTTCCCTACCTTTGTGCCAACAAAACTCGTTGAAAATGAAAAAACTGTTCTTTATCTCATTTTTTCTGCTGGCTCTTCAATTGAATGCCCAGCAAATGCTCGTCGGCACCTACAACATCCGCTACAAGGCCTGGAACGATAGTGTCCAAGGCAACCAATGGCAGAAACGCTGCCAGGTCATCTGCGACCAAGTCAACTTCATGGCCCCTGACCTCTTCGGGGCACAGGAGGTGCTGTGGGTGCAACTCCAAGACATGCTCAATGGTCTAGATGGCTACGACTTCATCGGCGTTGGTCGCGACGATGGCCAACGCGGCGGCGAGCACGAGCCGATTTTCTACAAGAAAGACAGATTCAAGCTCCTCGACCACGGCGACTTCTGGCTGAGCGAAACGCCTGAGAAGCCGGGCTTGGGCTGGGACGCAGCCTGCGTCCGCATCTGCACTTGGGGCAAGTTTGCCATGAAGACGGGCGAACAAAAGCGTCATGGCTTGTTCAACCGCAGGAAAAAGGATGATTATAAGGTGTTCTATTACTTCAACCTCCACATGGACCATGTGGGCGTGGTGGCCCGTCGCGAGGCGGCCAAATTGGTCGTGCAACGCATCCGCCAAATGGCCGATGGCTATCCCGTCATCCTCACTGGCGACTTCAACGTGGACCAAACGAATGAAGTTTATTCGATTTTCACGAAGTCGGGGCTGCTGAAGGACAGTTATGAGGCTGCCCGTATCCGCTTTGCGGAGAACGGCACGTTCAACAACTTCAAGCCGGAATTGCTTACCAACAGCCGCATCGACCATGTGTTTGTCTCGCCTCAGACTCATGTTGAGGCCTACGGCGTCTTGACTGACAGCTACTGGACCCGCGATGACGTCGACGATGCCCTCAAAGGCAACGATGCTCCACAGGAGATCACATTCGACTCCTGCACACGCCGCAATATTTCTGACCATTATCCGGTGTTTGTGAGGCTGAAACTTGGTTTACAACAGAAAAATTGATTGGAAGTCGTTCCAAGAAAAGAAAAAATTGTATTTTTGCAGCGTCAATCTGAGGATTTCGCTGAAAGGATGACAACCTTTATGGTCTTTTGATCGTTTCGAGCCTCAATAAAACAAGCCATCGTTGTTTTTGACGGTGGCTTTGTTTTTATGGTTTTTTCTGTGGAACGGTGATGCAGTATTGTACCAATTCTTGGCTGGATTTTTGTCTGCCAACTGTCAGTTTGATTCCATGATATTGCATTGTTAGCAAAACATCGAATTGCTTTTGGTTTTTGTGTTCCTTTTGGCAGTTTTCGTGTCGACTAGGATAGCATTCTCAAGTATCTCACTTAATAGGAAAACAGCCATTGTCGACTCATGGTTTCTCGATGCCTTTTCGTATGTTTCATTAATGGAGAGAAACTTTACATGGATAAATTTTCCCAGTGCTTTGTTCCAGATTTTTTTGTCTGGATGTTCAAAAATCCATCGGGCATAGAAATCTTTAATAAGCTTCTCCCTAATCTTGATTTCTTCTTTTGTATGTCCAATTGGTATTTCCATAATTAATCGACTGCAAAAATATGGAATTGATCTTTACGATTTCTTTTTGGTTTCACTTAAAGTCTGTAGCACCACTGAAATGATAATCAGTGCAATACCAATACAGAACGAGAAATTCAATTCCTTGTACTCGCTGAAGATGAACATCGAAAGGATGATGCTGTAAACAGGCTCCAAATTGTAGGTCAGGTTGACGGTGAAGGCCGGGATTTTCTGCAACACAATGATTTGCAGCAAACAAAGCCCGATGGTGCAAACGACCACCATAAATGCCAGATAAGCATAGTCCATTCCGACGGGATAAATGCGCCCGACGGGGATGAACATATTATATAAAGGTATGAGGCAAGTCAGGCCGATGAGACCGCCCACCATCTCCCAAAGCAGCATGTTCTTGGCCTCGTAATGCTTGCCAACCCTTTGGTTTGCAATGGCAAACAGCGCATAGATTGCCGACGATATTACGCCCAAAACGATGCCCAAGCGATAGCGTGAATCGAAGTGGAAGATGAGATAGATGCCAAGGATGGTGAGCAGGCTGAACAAAAACTCGCGTCCCGAAAATTTGTGCCTATTGATGATGGGTTCAAACAAGGCCGTGAAAAAGCCCACCAACGAGAAACACACCACCCCGATGCTGACGTTGCTTGCCTTGATGGAGGCATAGAAAAACACCCAATGCAGGCAAAGCAACATGCCTACGCCGCCCATCTGCAAAATGTCCCCGAATTTGTACCGCTGTAGGGACGCACCGCGAGCGTCCGTTTTACCGCGTGCGTTTGTTTTCAGCAGTCCACCAATCCGCAAATACAAAAACATAATCACCGCTGCAGCCGCCATGCGCCACCACACCAAAATGGCCGAATCCAAGGTGATGAGCCGGCCCAAGACACCCGTGAATCCGGCGATGAAGACGGAGAGATGCAGCAGGAAATAGTCTTTTTTCATGGTTTCCTCCGTTGGCGCACGGCCTCAAAAGTGACGATGGCGGTGGTCACCGACACGTTGAGCGAGTCGGCGATGCCGTTCATG
>CAMKAR010000259.1 GCA_946410535.1 uncultured Bacteroidales bacterium | reverse complement strand
GGGCGCGTTTCTTATAGAGGTAGCCGTTGTCGCGAATGGCCTGCACGTGGTCGGCCACCATTTGCCACACCTCGTCAATATTGAAGCCAGAAAGGGCAGAGCAGGTCAGCACCTTGGTCTCTTGTCCCGATTCGGGCAAGGGGAAGAGGTGCAACGCGTTGCGACATTCGGCGGCGGCACGGTTGGCGCGCATCACGTTGTCGCCATCGGCCTTGTTGACGGCGATGCCATCCGCCATCTCCATGATGCCGCGCTTGATGCCTTGCAGCTCGTCGCCGGCACCACTGATTAATATAAGGAGGAAGAAATCGACCATGGAATGCACCGCCGTTTCGGATTGACCCACGCCCACAGTTTCAACGAAAATGGTATCGTATCCCGCTGCTTCGCAAAGGATTATCGTTTCACGCGTTTTTCTTGCCACACCGCCCAAAGTGCCTGCCGAGGCCGAAGGACGGATGTAGGCGTTGGGATGTGTCGAAAGGGTTTCCATGCGGGTCTTGTCGCCAAGGATGCTGCCTTTCGAGCGTTGGCTTGAGGGGTCGATGGCCAACACAGCGAGTTTTTGCCCTTGGTTGCAAAGATGCACGCCCAAAGCCTCGATGAAAGTACTCTTTCCCGCTCCGGGAACACCCGTGATGCCCAGTCGCAAGGCCTTGCCCGCATGGGGCAGACAGGCCGCGATGATTTGTTGGGCCAGCTCCTGATGCTTGGGAAGGGCGCTTTCCACCAAAGTGATGGCCTTGCTGAGCGCCACGCGGTCGCAGCGGAGGATGCCGTCCACGTACCATTCAAGCGGCATCAGCTGTTGTTGGTTGTGGCGAAGGCGTTCCAAAGCCTTTGGGTTGACCTGTATGGCGCCTTCGACACCTTCGGTGACTTTGAGGTTCGATTCCCATTCGTGCTCCTGATTTTCAAAGTGTTCGTATTCCATGGCGGGTAGCGGTTTTGATTTTGCAAAGATATGGATTATTGTTGATTGTTGAGGTGTTTAATCGTTTAATTGTTTAATTGTTGCTGGATGCTGGAAGACGGACGATGGCTTATGGCTTATGGCCGATGGCTTACTTCACCCAAGGCATGAAAACAGGCTCTTTGGGTGAAACGAGCCATTAGCCATCGACCATTAGCCATTGTCGAAAAAAACTGAAAATCAGCGAATTTCATTTTTTTCTTGCGTTATTCGGAAAAAAATGCGTAATTTTGTAGTTTCAAAAGAAAGACAAAAAGCCCATGGTTGACAAGAGAAGAATATTATTCGTCCATCAGGAAATCGCCCCCTATTTGCCTGAGACCCCGATGAGCCTCATCGGACGTTACCTGCCCCAAGCCACCCAGGAAAGTGGCAAGGAGATCAGGATTTTCATGCCTCGCTACGGTGTCATCAACGAGCGGCGCAACCAACTGCACGAGGTGATCCGCCTGTCGGGAATGAACCTCATCATCAACGACACCGACCACCCGCTCATCATCAAGGTGGCCTCCATCCAGAAGGCGAGAATGCAGATCTATTTCATCGACAACGACGACTTCTTCACGAAGAAGAAATACCTGATGTATGACGAGAAAGGCAACTTCTGCGACGTCAACGACATGCGTTGCGTGTTTTTCACCCGTGGCGTCATCGAGACGGTGAAGAAACTCAACTGGTCGCCCGACATCATCCATTGCCATGGCTGGATTTCGGCGCTGATGCCCATCTACATCAAACGGGCCATGAACGTGCGCGACAATCCGCTCTTCAACGAGACGAAAATTGTCTACTCCATCTACGACGACGGGTTTGAGGAGCAATTCAAGCCAGGGTTCGACAAGATGATGAAACTTCCAGGAATGAACGCCAAGGACCTGAAGTATTTCAAGGAGGGCAACTTCGTCAACTTGACCAAGGCTGCCATCGACTATTCCGACGGCATCGTGGTTTGCACCGAGAAGCTGAACCCCGAGATTGCCGCCCACCTGCAAACCGTCAAGAAGCCCGTCCTCAGCTATCAGGATCAAGTGCACTACGCCCAGGCATGCAACGATTTCTACGACAGCTTGCTCGGCAAACAATAAGGACCGCTTTTTTGAGTTATCTCACATCGAATAACCTCAACAAATATTGACCTGATGAAAACACATCATTCAACCGCTCGCAAAACCATAGCGTTAATGATTGGCATAATAGCCTTGGCCTTCGCCTCGTGCAAGAAGTCGCCAGAGACCATCGGCAACGGACTCATCTCCGAAAGCGACTATATCGACGTCCACCATACCGACACGGCTGCAATCGTGTGCCATTCGTATTTCGACTCCATCGCCACCAGCAATGCCACCTATGCGCTGCTCGGGGCCATGAAAGACCCCGTTTTTGGCGCAACGGAAGCGGGTTTCTACACCCAGTTTCGCCCTTCGGTGGCTGGACAAAGCTTTGGCAACAACCCCGTGATGGACTCGTTGGTGCTGCAACTGTGCGTCTCCGGCTACTATGGCGACACAATGGCAATGCAAACGGCGCACGCCTTCGTGCTCACCGACTCGCTGATGACGGATTCGACCTATTACAGCTACTCGTGGGTGGCCTTTGACAATACCGACGTGGCCAACGGCTACCAATTCAGCCCGCGTCCGAGAACCAAGGTTAACGTCATTGGCACCGACACCATCGCCCATGCCATCGTCCGCATCCCGCTGAGCCAGGATTTGGGCAACTACTTGATGACGCTCGACACTACGGCCTATTCGCGCCCCGACTTGTTCAAGCAACACTTCAAAGGCTTGTTCGTGACTTGCGACCCCGTGAGCACCAACGGCGCCATCACCTCCTTCACACTGACCAACAACACCTATACGTTGTTGCAGCTCTATTATCACGACGCAGCCACACCCGACAAACCCATGCGCTACAATTTCTTTGTGACTTCGTCGGATGTCCAATTCAACCATTTCGAACACGACTATTCGCAAGGCAGTCCAGAATTTGTCAACCAAATGATTGGCAATCAGCACGAATTGGGCCAATCCGCCGTCTATCTCCAAACCATGGGCGGTGTGAGAACTTGGTTGAAATTCCCCAACCTCAGCCATTGGACCGACTCGTTGGACGGCTGCCATTTGGTGGTCAACGAAGCCAAACTCGTGTTGCCAGCCTCGTCGGTGCTGACCGACTCGATTTTCAAGGCACCTTCCAATTTCATCTTGTTAGGCTTCAATGCCGACAGCACCACCTACCTCTTGCCCGACTATTACGAAGGAGCAGGCTATTTCGGAGGCACGTTCAACACAAGCAAGCAGTCGGTCACCTTCCGTATCACGGAGTACATACAAAGCGTGATCTTGGAGAAGAGAGACAACAACGGCATCTGCTTGGGCATCAACGGGACGGCCTATAACGCACAACGGCTGGTCATCAACGGCCCCGAGTCGAACGAGATGGAGAAAATGAAGCTCGAAGTGACTTACTCCATAGTTAATGAATAGTTGTTTAGTTTAAATCTTTGAATTTTAAATCTTGAATCTTTAAATCTTAAATCCCAGAAATATGAAAAAACTGATTTTAGCCGCATTGATTATCGCTGGACTGACCTGCACGGCCCAGAATGCAGCAGAGAAGGAAACCGTCGTCGTCGTCAAGACGAGCATGGGCACCATAAAGGCAAAACTGTATAACGACACGCCCAAGCACCGCGACAATTTCATCAAGTTGGTGAACGAGGGTTGGTACAACGGCTCGCCGTTCCACCGCGTCATCAAGGACTTCATGATCCAAG
>CAMKAR010000258.1 GCA_946410535.1 uncultured Bacteroidales bacterium | reverse complement strand
TTGGCAAACAGCTTTTCTGGCTGTCCGAGGGCTTTGGCGATGCAAGGCTCCATGGTGCCGTAGCCGTTGCAGTTGCTGCCACCCACGCCACCGTTTTGCGTCTCCACCAACACTACGGGCATCCGCTTCGGGGCGGTGATGCTGTAGTCATTGTAAGAGAGCCAAGGGAAGGCCAAACGCTCCAGGAAAGCCCGCATCTGGCCAGTGATTTCACCGAAATAGTTGGGCGAACCTAAAACTAGACCATCGGCTTGCGCAATCTCCTCCAAAATAGGAGTCAAGGCATCCTTGAACTTGCACACATTCGAGGCCTTGCCCTTGATTTTGCAGGCCATGCACGACATGCAGCCTTTGTAGTCGAGGGCATAGAGACGAATGGTCTTCACTTCGATTTCGTTGCTAACGGAGCTGGCTCCTTCAGCGAATTTCTTGAGCATGGATGCCGTGTTGAATGTCGCGCGCGGGCCTCCGTCGATGATGATTATCTTTTTCATTTATGAAGTGGTTTTTGTTTGTTATTCAAGTTCAAATATCGTTCTCAATCATCTTAATAACCTTCGCAGGCACACCACCCACCAAAGTGTTATCAGGAACATCTTTGTTAATCACTGCTCCGGCCGCCACCACCACGTTGTTGCCGATGGTCACGCCGGGCAGGATGGTGACGTTGCCACCAATCCATACGTCGTTGCCGATGCTCACGGGCTTGGCCAAGGCGTGATACTCCCTACGCCCCTTGGGCGATAAGGGATGCCCGACGGTGGTAATCAGCGTGTTCGGCCCAATCATCACATGGTTGCCGATATAGACCTCGCGGATGTCGAGGATGGTGAGGTTGTGGTTGCCGGTGAAGTCGTCGCCGATGAAGATGTTTTTACCTCGGTCGCAGTTGAACGTCTTTGCAATCCACACACGCTCGCCCACGGCGCCCAGCATCTGCTGTAGGTGACGGTACTGCGCCATGTAGTCGCGCCCGTCGATGGCGTTGAAGATCTCGCATTGTCGGATGGCTTCGGTTTTGAGGGCGATCAGTTCCTCATCGGCATACGAATACTCCAAGCCTGCGTTACATTTTTCCAGATTCGTCATGTTAATTAGCTGTGTCCAATGTGTTCAGTTGCCTAATCGTTAATATTCACAATCGTATATTTCCGAGTCCCAAGTCCGATCTGTTCGGCGTATTCCACGGTATGGGTGCCGTGTTTTTTGTTGATGCGATCTTGCAGCGGCTTGGCATCGTCGCCCTTGCTGCTGACATGGTTGAACACGAGGTCGAGGCAGGCTTGGTCGAGGGCCACAGGGTCGGTGGAGGCCAAAATGCCGATGTCCTTGATGCGCGGTGCAGCAGGATGACCATCGCAATCGCAGTCCACTGACATGTTGTTCATCACATTGATGTAGATGATGTCCTTGCCTTCCTGCTTGAAATAGTCGTGTACGGCCTGTGCCGCTGCCGCCATTGACTCAAGGAAAGCATCTTGGTTGGCAATGGTCCAACGTGTCTGGCTTTTCCCAGCAGAGTGGATGTAGAGTTTTCCAGCACTCGATGCCACGCCTATCGACTGGTTCTTTAGCACGCCGCCGAAGCCGCCCATGGCGTGACCCTTGAAATGGGCGAGGTTGATCATAAAATCGTAGTTCTGTACATGTGAACCGACGATATCGTATTGCAGATGTTTGGTGTCTTTGACTGGAAGTTGGATTTCGCCTTCCTCGTCCATGATGTCAACGGTGGCAATGTCGTTGTAGCCGCGTTCAGCAATGGCTTGGCGATGCTTTTCTGTGTTACCACGGTTGCCGCCGTAAGCCGTGTTGCATTCCACGAGAGTGCCATTCACCTTTTGTACTAGGTTTTTTATAAGTTCAGGGCGTAGGTGGTTGCTTTTCGATGATTCGCCAGTAGAGATTTTTACCGCCACGCGTCCATGAGCCTCCACACCCAAGGCTTCGTAGATACGAACTAACCCTTCCGGGCTGATGTCGGTGGTCATGTAAACCGTTGCCGCTTCACCTTCGGTCGTGGGCGGGGCAGGGTTTTGAGCATGGGTACGAGAGAAGATTCCTAGAATGTAAATCAGAGCCATAATCGTAATTGTTTTAGTCATTTTATTGTTGCTTTTATTTTCGTTCACAAAAAGTCACATGCACCATGTCGCCAAAACTCTTGCCAATCTGTTTGCGGATGTCCTTCCGCACACCGATGATGAAGCAAGGCGTTCCCATCTTGACGATCTGGCCGTCATATGGCACCCCGTCAAAGGTGGCATGAACCGCCAACCTACCTTTGCCAAAGAGCGCCTTGATATCAAAGGGCACCTCAACGTAGCCAGCATCCATTCCCTCGTTTTGAAGGATGACGGCATCGAATTCATATTGTTTAGCAGCATTCATAAAATTCGTTTAATTCGTTTAATTCGTTTAATTCGCCGAAAAACACTTCGCCGAAAAAACTAATTCGCCGATTTGAGGTTTTTCTGATGTGTCTTCAGCAGTTTCACCGCCTGACATTTTGTTGAAGTCGTTTAGGGACGGCAAAGATAAGCATAAGATTCCAGTTATGAAAGTCATTGAGAATTCTTCATTGAATCGTTGCAAAAGTCTCAACCATAGTACCATACGTTTTTTTTGTGAAATTCTTAGTAAAGCAAGCGATTCCCATTAGTTTTTTTCGTACTTTTATCATTGGAAAAAAACTCAGTTTATTTTTGTTTTATGTCTAATAATCAATTCATTATTAAAAATTCAAATTATTTTCCAAGCATGCTTCCCGCTGAGGAACTTGCACAATTGAAGTTTATCCCTACCTTTCCTGAATTTGTAACTTGGATCGAACAGAAGTGGGCCGACCTGCCTTGCCTGTCCGATACGGAGAACACATTGAGCTATAGGCAAACCTGTGATGTCATTGCACGTAAAAGGGCCTTGCTGAATGAATTGGGTTTGCAAAAGGGTGATAAGGTGGCTATTTTGGACAACACTACCGTTGAAGCAGTTGAGATGTTTCTTGCCGTCACTTCAGGGGGTTATGTGGCCATCAACCTGCCTTCGCAACTGCCTCCTCAAGCCGTTGTGGGCTGCTGCATGAAGTTTGGCGTAAAAGTATTGGCATACGGCAAGGACTTCGCTGAGGTCGTGAAAGGCGTGCCATGCAAGGTGATCGCCATCACCGATTGTGCGGACCATAGCGCCCCGGTGGCTACCGTTGACAAAGACGACCCCGCCGCCATCTTCTTCACGGGGGGCACCACGGGCGCACCCAAAGGGGCCGTCCTGCCGCATCGCGCCTTGCTGCGTGGCGCCTTGAATGGGGTCTATGCCCCAGGGAGCCAACTCGGTCATCATCGTTATGCCTGCGTGTTGCCCTTGAGCCATGTATTTGGACTTGTTCGCAGCACCTTGTCCGTGCTGATGGAAGGCGGCGCCTGGTTCTCTGCCGGCAACACCAAAGAGACGGTCACCAAGTTCCCGGTCATCCGTCCTACCTGCCTTGTGGCCGTACCTGGCATCTGCGAGATTCTGCTCGGGCTGGTTAAACTATACGGAAAACCTTTCCTAGGTGGACAACTGGGTTTCATCATCTCAGGGGCTGCCAACGTCCCGCCGAAATTGATCGGAGAGTTCGACGAATTGGGCATTCAGCTCTTTGCGGGCTATGGCATGACCGAAGGTGCCAACCTCACCACGGGCAATATCGATGTGAAGTCGCGTCCCACCTCGGTCGGAAAACTCTATCCCGAACAAGAGGCCAAAGTGG
>CAMKAR010000257.1 GCA_946410535.1 uncultured Bacteroidales bacterium | reverse complement strand
GAATGGAAAAGCTACAAAGGCGATTTGAACAAGAAGCCGGCGGTGTTTTTGGTTTATAGCGAGTTTAGAAGGAGCTCTAAGTTTCGTAAATGATTGTTATCCAAAACTCAAAGGCTATTTCTTCACTACCTTCTCCGAATACACCTGCCCTCCTTCCAAAACAACTCTCATCGTAAAAGTGCCGACAGGCAAGCCCTCCATATTGATGCTTTCCAAATCTTTGCTTTGTGAGTGCAGCAGACGGCCTTCCAAGTCGTAAAGGTCGATTCGTAAGGGTTTCACGTCGGACGAATACTGCAAATGTATCTCATCGGCAACAGGATTGGGATAGAACAGATAAGGACGGACATACGTCTCGGTTTCGGGAAAGCCTGTTCCATCCTCGTGAAAGAACAGATAGAACAATGTAGGTGAAGCCCCTCCACCGATAGTCCCCCTTTCGTAGCCGCCAACGACCAATCCGCCCTCTTCAAGACTCAAGATCATATTGGGCATATGGCCATCGCTTGGATTCAAGCAATAGCGATGCCAAAGCACATTCATGTCGTTGTCCAACTTGGCTACGCCCACGAAATACCTTACGAACGGATCGGATGTTTGATAGGCAAAATACAAGCTGCCATCGGCAGATTTTTTCAAATCAGCAGGTATGCCGCAGGAAACGAATACACTATATGGCGATTGGGGAAAAGTCGCGAATCGCACACTTCCAAGATTTTCATGGTTTCTCTTGTCGTATTTCGTAATCCGCACACCATTGTCCTCCTGATTCGTCACGCTCTTGAACCGCGAAGCAATCATGTATGAGTTTTCATCAAAGGGCAACATCTTTTCGCCGGAATAGTCCATAGTGTATCCTGGCTCAAACTCTTCCTCCACCCTTACATACTCTTTCAATTGGAACAACGAGTCGACGACAAAGAAACCAAACTTCGGGTTTGCTCCTTGCTCGGTTTGCCCCCAAGCATATTCACGAGGAGAATCGTTATACACCACCAGGTTGTTCCAACAAGTGCTATACCTGCCCATCAGCGTGTCGGGGAGTTCAACGCGGTCTTTTATCGTCCCATCCAGACCGACCCTGACCATCACCGGGGTTATTGGCACCACTTCCTGCCCCGTGCCCAAGGCATACCACACGATGACATTCTCTTCGTCTTCAAGCAAGTATTTTTCAGCATTGAGGATGATCGTATCCTCCAAAGGGACAACGATGTCGGAGACCTCGTCATAATTCAATTGGTCGTCGAAATGCCGAATAAGCAGGTTGGTCTTGAGGTGTTCAAAATCGCGTGCCACTCTCACAAAAAGATTGTCTTCGCCTTGTGGGTTACGTTCAAGGAGGCAGTGATTGGCATAGTCGTTTGCCATCAAAGTGGAGTCGACAAAGGTGGCATTCGGATTCGGCGACACCTTGACCAGCACATCCCCCAAGTCTTCGACATAATGTCCGTTTTCATCGATGACATAGAAAGGGCTATAACTCACGATGCTTCCATCTCGGAGTTCGAGGAGGTTCCTGACATCAAAGCCATAGAACCCAAGGTCAATGTTGACGATGGAATCGAAAGTGTAGTCCTGAGCTTTTGCCAGGACCGCGCACATCAACAGTGCAAATAAAAACAAATGTTTTTTCATGACTTCTGAGATTTGAACGATTTGTTACTGCAAAAGTAGACAAAACGAAGCCACTATTTTAGCCGCATAAGCCAAAGTATTGGTTTTTCCATGGCGTGATTTCACCAATCCTTTGAAACAAAACGATTTGCAGAAAAGAAAAGTATTGTATTTCCCTATTTGAAAAGGTCGGAAACAGGGGCGTAATCCATCTTTTTTCGGATGTTTGTGCGGTATTTCGTCACCGTATTCGAGCTTAAGCCAAGCATGTCGGCTTCTTCCTTCACCCTAAAGCCAAGGAAAGAAAGCACTACGATATTGCGTTCCACCTCGCTCAGCTCGGGATGGCTGGCTACCAACTTTTCGAACGCCTGCGGATAAGCGGTCTCAAACTCGGCCATGACACGACCCAAGACATTGTCATCAGCCTGATGGTATATCTCGAGTGCACGGTTTTGCATTACTTTTAGTGAATGCTGCGAAGCCGCCTCAAACTCCGATTGCAACTTCCGATAGGCTTCCTCTCTTCTCAGAGCCTCGATCTCCTTGTTCTTTCTGTACTGGTAGGTAAGCCATAGCACCGTTGCCAAAGTCGCGACAGCCACAGCCAACAAAAGATAAAGCCTATAGCGCTCTTTCATCCGCTCGTTCTGCAACTGCATCATTTCCAGTTTCTTGTCGTACTCATTTTTCACATTGGCCACTTCTTTTGGCTCTTTTTCAAGAGACTGCTGCATTTCGATATAGCGGTTGGCAAACTCTAACGCCTCCTCCTGATGACCTAAGGCTTCATGTGACTTGTATAAACGATAGAAAATCTCCGCATTGTCAGGGTTCGGCACAATTTCGTAGTGCATGGCGCTCATGAAATCAAGTTGCTTTTCGGCATAATAAGCACAGGAGTCGTACTGCTCAAGCCGATAATAAATCCTGCTCAAATTGTTATAAAAGCCTTCCTTATACTTGGTCGTCGCTTCGTCATACAGCCCCAAGCCTTGATGACATTCATCAATGGCTTTCTCGAGAAGTCGCCCTCCTTGTTTTTCGGATTCATCATCTTTATTATCATATTGATACAAATAGAACATCGACATGGAATAATGGTAGTAGGCCTCATTCTCCACCTGAGCAAGTTGCTGGGCAGCCTCCAACCCTTTTTGAAAATACAACCGGCAACTATCGTATTCCTTGAGCGACAAATAAGCATTCCCCAACATAAATGCCGACCCTGCCCAATAAAGATTCTGTCGTTTTCCGGCAAAATATGAATATACTGGCTTTAAATAACGAAGGCCTTCTTCGGTATAGCCGTTGTCCAGGTAACACATCCCCAAGCGCATTTGGATCTTATTTCTGTAGCCCCCAATCCATTCTTGCGCAGTCTCCTCCTTTTCCGAATACCTGATGAAACGCTCGTCAACAAGGGTGCACTGTTCCAAGCTTTGACAGGCTTTCAGCAGCCAATCCAATTTGACTTGCTCACCTTTGCCTTTTTTGAAAGCGTTGCGCGAAAGTGCTTCGCAAGTTTCGGCCTCAAACCACTTGTCGTTTCCACCAACGAAATAACTCGATGCCACTTGCAACAAAGAATCGCTTTCCTCGTCATACAAAGCGATGGCATCACGTACTTTGAACTTCAGCAAGCAATAATGGGCACGCTCTTTTGCCGATAACATTTCCGTTTGTAATGTGTCGAGAATGGCAAGTGCACTGTCAGGATGATACGCAAAAAAACTCTCCACGCGATAGAGGACATCCTCTTGCGGCAAAACGATGTGTTGTTTGGCGCAGGAACTGAGCCAAACTGCAAAAAGGGAACCTATGAAAAGCTGCCATTTCATGCCTTACCTATTGGATTCCCAACACCCTGTGAATCTGCAACGAAAGCCGCCATGCGGGATGGCTTTTCACGGCCTCGACGCAGGCTTTCATGTTGGCTTGGCGTTGCTTTTCATCCTCGCAAAAGCAAGGCTGCAAGAAACGGTGTTTTGTCTCAATGTCATCATATTGTGCCAAGTCCTGACCCAAATAGACGACCTTCAACTCATCGCAACGCTTGACGACACACGGCGCTGCATCGCCGCCCTCAAATGCGGTTTTCGGCGAAAGCGTCACCCAATCGAGGTTCGAGGGCAAAGGGCGCGTGCCATTTGTTT
>CAMKAR010000256.1 GCA_946410535.1 uncultured Bacteroidales bacterium | reverse complement strand
TGATATAGAAGATATGCGGGTCGTAGCCCTGCTCCTTGAGCAGCGGCACCACCACCGAGCTGTCGACGCCCCCCGAAACCAATGCGGCAATATTCATGGGTTAGATATTTTCTGCAAAAATAGGTATTTTTTCGTTGTGGGGCTGTCATATTATGGTAGTCATATGTCGCAAAATCATTTATTCCGTCATCGAATAAGGTTTGTCCTCAGGTTTCAAACCGCGCTCCAAATTCGGCTCACTGCCCATCTCAAAGACGAGTTCGCCGCCTTGCATCAACTGCTCATGGGTGAGATAGAGCTTGCTGATTTCCTGTCCGTTGAGCGTGACTTTCTGCACATAGCGGTTCTCGTCGCTCACACCAGGTGCCTTGATTTCCAAGGACTTGCCGTTGCCAAGACGTACTTTCAAATAGGGCAGGTAAGGCGCACCGAGCACGTATTGGTCGCTGCCAGGGCAAACAGGGAAGAAGCCCATGGCGGAGAAGATGTACCATGCCGACATCTGGCCGCAGTCGTCGTTGCCGCAGAGCCCGTCGATGTTGTTCTTGTAGAAGCGGTTCATGATTTCGCGAAGCCAATACTGTGTCTTGTAAGGCTTTGAGGTCCAGTTGTATAGATAGGCGATATGGTGCGCAGGTTCGTTGCCGTGGTTGTAGCAGCCCATCAAGCCTTCCTCGGTGACATCCTCGGTGTTTTCGAAGAACTCAGGTGGCAGGTGCATCACGAAAAGTGTATCCAAATTGGATACAAACTGCGCCTCGCCGCCCATGGCCTCGATGAGACCTTTCACGTCGTGCGGCACGTAGAACGAATACACCCACGAGTTGCCTTCCACGAAGCCCTCGCCCTCAGTATCGAAGAGACTGAAGGGCGTTTTCCAGCTGCCATCGCTTAGGCGGGGACGGGCAAAACCCAACTCGGTGTTGAAGGTGTTGCGCCAGTTGGCGGCGCGCTGTTTGTAGGTTTCGGCCATCTCGGTATTGCCGGCCTTGAGTGCGGCTTGGTAGATGGTCCAATCATCGTAGGCATATTCCAAAGTGATGGAGACACAGCCGTGGTTCTTGTCGAAAGGCACATAGCCCAGCTGTTGGTAGTCGTCGAGGTTGACGTAATAGTGGCAGGTGGAGCTTTGACGCATGGCTTTAAGCATCTCATCCTTTTGGTTCACAATGCCTTTAGCGTAAGCGTCGGCCACGACAGATACGCCATGATAGCCAATCATGCACCAGTTTTCATTGCCCATGTGGGACCATACGGGGAGCAGTCCGTGAACACTCTGCTCGCTGTGCTTGAGCATTGATTGCACCATGTCAGCATTGCGTTGTGGATGCAATACATTGAAGAGCGGATGCAAGGCACGGTAGGTGTCCCAAAGCGAGAACACGGTGTAGTTGGTGAAGCCTTCGGCCTGGTGGATGTTGTGGTCGAGGCCGCGATACTGTCCGTCCACGTCCATGTAGATGGAGGGATTAATCATGGTGTGATACAACGAGGTATAGAGCATCGCCTTTTGGTCTTCGGTACCCTCGGCTTGAATGATAGCGAGTTCCTTGTTCCATTTGGTTTGGGTTTCGGCTAACAATTGCTCAAAGTTTTGGCCATCGGTCTCGGCATGGAGGTTGCGCAAGGCGCCTTCGGTGCTGGTGGCCGAGAGTGCGACTTTCATCTCCAAAGTATTGGGATTGCCAAAGGTGAAATAGGCCACAATCTTTCGCCCCGTCATCTCAGGGAAGTTGTGTTTGACGTCGAATTTGCCCCAGCCGCCATTGTATTTGGGCTTCTCCAACTCACGATAGCCATAGTCGGCGATGGGCTGGTTGAAGCTGATGGCAAAGTAGGTGTAGTTCGTTCTCGCCCAGCCGTTGGTGATGCGATAACCCGTCAGCAGGGTGTCGTTTTCCACGCGGAGGTTGGCCCAGAGGGTCTTGCCATCGTAGTTGTAGATACCGTGCTGCAAGTCAAGAATGACGCTGCCATCGTGCCCTTTAGGGAAGGTATAACGATGAATGCCAGCATGTTCGGTGGCTGTCAGTTGGGCTTTGATGCCGTAATCTTGCAAAAAGACTTCGTAATAGCCTGGCGTGGCAATCTCCGTTTCGTGGCTGAAACGAGAGCGGTAGCCCGCATCGGGGTTGGTCTGTGTGCCTGGATTGAACTTGATTTCTCCAGTGACGGGCATCACTAGGATGTCGCCAAGGTCGGAATGGCCTGTGCCGCTGAAGTGGGTGTGACTGAAGCCGACGATGGTGCTGTCCTTGTGCTGATAGCCAGCGCAATATTCATACACTCTCGGCTGGTAAATACCGTCGATGTTGTGCGGCACAGTGTCGGTGTCAGGACTGAGTTGCACGATGCCGAAAGGCGCGCAAGCCCCTGGGAATGTGTGCCCCATGCCGTTCGTCCCGATGATGGGGTTGACGTATTGCAGATAGTCGATGGCGCTGTCGTTCCCGACAACGGCCGATGGTTTTTCCTGGCAGCCGATGGCAACAAGGCATAAAACCAATGATGTAAACAGGAGTTTATTCATAGTATATTGTTAGGGTCGTTTAGCTAAACTTGTTGAACGCTATCGCCTTGAACGCTCAAAGTCGCTAACTTGTTTTTTTATAAACGATTTCATCTCTTCCCATTCGATGTCAGCAAATAATAAAGGCATTTCTTTGGGATCGGCATCTGCGAAATACGTTAGGCTCATTAATGAACGATAGATGGAATAATTAGGGTATTTTTGAGCGTAAAACTTTAGAATATCATCAAGTGAATAATGTTGCAGAAGAAAATATATGTCAATGAAGTCTTTTTTGGCACCTCGTCCCTCTATGGCATTGATTTTCATTGCTGCAATATCTTTAGGAGAAGCCAACCTTATGTCCTCTTCCACAATAGGCTCGTCAAGCCAAGGATAAATGGAATAATTCACAAAGTCAACTTTTACATTATCCATAAAGAAGATTTTGATGTTCTCTTTGTCCTTGATTTTTTCAACCTTTGCGTATGGCAACAATTTCTGGTAAAGGATGTTTTCTTCTTTGTCGAAAGAGGCAAAGAAATCAAGGTCAACGGAAACTCGATGGCCATATTGCAAAGCTAAAGCTGTACCGCCTACCAACCGGCATTCACTAAGATAGGGCTCTTGGCACAGGGCTTTCAGGAGTTCCAAAGTGTGGGGTTCGATTGTGCGATATGAAAGCATCTGAAATCCTCCTGTTTTGCGTTAGATAAGCAACAAAGCCATGAGACGGCAACTGGGTCTAAAGATCTGAAAGTCTTGCTGATAGATACAATCTTATTCAAGCCATAATGCTTCTTGATGGCATACCAATCGCTTAGACTGCCATATTCAAGGACTCGCTGAATTATGAAAGCGGCGTTTTTTTCATAATCCAATTTGTTTGGTTCAGTATCCCAAAAGATGCGAGGGTTGATGTCTTGTAATTGATAGGGCGATGACGATTGTATCATAGATGATTATTATTTTCAAATCGCAAAATTACTCATTTTCCTGAAACCAACACTTTTTTTGTCCTTTTTTACTATTTTTGCCATCCAATTCGCAACGATGGCCATACCCAAGGAAACAGTGGAGCAAATCCTGCAAGCCGCTCACATCGAGGAGGTTGTAGGCGAGTTCGTCACGCTGAAGAAGCGTGGGTCGAACCTATGGGGCAATTGCCCGTTCCACAACGAGAAAACGCCGTCGTTCAGCGTCAATCCGGCACGCAACATCTTCAAGTGCTTCGGCTGCGGCAAGGCGGGCGACTCGGCCAAGTTCCTCA
>CAMKAR010000255.1 GCA_946410535.1 uncultured Bacteroidales bacterium | reverse complement strand
TCAATCAACAAGCCGACTTCATACCATGCTATTTCAAAGATGTCCCCGCCATGCTCGGCGAGGCTTTTCCAGTTGATGTGGCCGTCGTTTCGGTCTCCAATCCCGACACAGAAGGCTATTGCAGCTTTGGCGTGTCGTGCGACTATGCAAAGGCAGCGTGTAAGAAAGCCAAGACTGTCATTGCGGAAATCAACGAGATGACCCCTTATACCTTCGGTTCGCAGAACAAGATTCATGTGTCAGAAATCGACTACATCGTACCTTGTGCCTACAACTTGCCGGAAATTCCCAACCCAACCATTGGCGATGTGGAGAAGAATATTGGCAAGCATTGTGCCTCACTCATCAAAGATGGTGCAACACTGCAATTGGGCATTGGTGCCATACCCGATGCCGTACTCATGTTTCTCAACGACAAACGCGACCTTGGCATCCATACTGAAATGTTCTCTGACGGGGTGGTCGATCTCGTAGAAAAAGGCGTCATCAACAACGCCAAGAAAACCCTGCACAGAGGAAAACTCGTTTCCACCTTCATCATGGGTACAAGGAAGGTGTACCATTTCGTCGACAACAACCCGAATGTCTGTCTGTATCCTGTGGATTACGTCAACGACCCGTGGGTCATCGGGCAAAACGACAACATGGTCTCCATCAACTCCTGTATCGAAGTCGATCTGATGGGCCAAGTGGCCTCCGAGACGATAGGACTGAAGCAATTCAGCGGCACGGGAGGCCAGGTCGATTTCGTGCGCGGCGTAGCTTTGTCGAAAGGCGGCATCTCCATTATGGCCATGCCCTCAACAGCAGCTAAGGGGAAATCCTCGCGCATTGTGTCCCTACTCACCGAAGGCGCTGCAGTGACCACCTCACGAAACGATGTAGATTACATCGTGACAGAATACGGCATCGCCAAAATGAAAGGCAAAACCCTTTGCGAGCGCGCCCAAAGCCTTATCGCCATTGCCCATCCCAATTTCAGGGCGGGACTGGAAGAAGCCTTTAAAAAAAGATTTGAAACAAAATAATACAACGTCATGTTTACTGTCAAAACTAGCATTAGCACCTACAAGACATTCGCTGAGTTTGCCGAATCGTTTGCTCTATCGAAAGACGACCTTGTTATTACACAGTCATTTATCTACGAGCCGTACATAAAGTCACTCCATCTTCCTTGCACCTTCGTGATGCAAGACAAATACGGATTAGGCGAACCCTCCGACGAGATGATGAACCGCATCCTTGACGATGTCAAGGGAATCTCATTCAAACGTGTCATCGGCATTGGTGGCGGTACGGTCATTGACATTTCTAAGCTATTTGCCCTCAAGGACTTGGATAATGTCACGGATGCCTTCGAACGGAGAATACCGATTGTGAAAGAAAAAGAACTCATCATCGCTCCCACCACCTGTGGCACCGGAAGCGAGGTAACCAACATTTCCATCGCCGAAATCAAGAGCAAGCATACGAAGATGGGATTAGCCGACAACGCCATCCTTGCCGATCATGCCATCCTTATCCCTGACTTGCTGAAGGGCTTGCCGTTTAAGCCATACGCTTTCAGCTCCATTGATGCGCTCATCCACGCAATGGAATCCTATCTTTCGCCCAAAGCCAATGCCTACACCCGACTCTTCTCAGTAAAGGCCATCGAAATCATCTTGAAGGTGTTTAAAGGCATCACCGAACAGGGCGAGGATTACCGCTTCGGACATTTTGAGGAAATGCTGACAGCCAGCAACTTTGCGGGCATCGCCTTCGGTAACGCTGGTGTAGGTGCCGTTCATGCCCTCTCCTACCCCTTAGGCGGAAACTACCATGTGCCTCATGGCGAGGCCAACTACCAGTTCCTCACCGAAGTGTTCAAGACCTATTTCAGGAAAGACCCCAACGGTAGGATCCATAAACTGAACGAGCTATTGGCCTACAACCTCAACATCGACATGACTTTGTTGAAAACCAATCCGAAGCTCATCTATGAAATATTAGATGAACTCTTAGGCAAACTCACCCCGAAGAATCATCTTCGCTATTATGGCATGAAACCCGAGGAAATCGATGGTTTCACAGAAAACGTATTGCAAACTCAACAGCGTCTTTTAGCCAATAACTATGTCCATTTGGATGCCGATGAAATCAGAACTATTTATAAATCATTATATTAAAAAAATAAAACAATATGAATGCAACAGAAGAAATAAAAACAATGATTGAAAAGGCACGTAAAGCCCAAACGTATTATGCCACACACTTCGACCAAGACGATGTCGATAACACTGTGAGACTCGCCACCCGTGCCATTTTCGACCATGCCGAAGAGCTGGCAAAGATGGCCGTCGAGGAAACGCAAATGGGCGTTTATGAAGACAAAGTGTCAAAAAACCGAAACAAATCAAAAGGGGTTTGGTACGACCTGAAAGGCAAGAAATCGATGGGCATCCTGAGCATCGACGAACGCACGGGCCTAATTGAAATCGCCAAACCTATCGGCGTGGTGGCAGGCGTTGTCCCGATGACCAACCCCATCGTCACGCCCATGTCGAAAATCTCTTTTGCACTGAAAACGAAGAACGCCATCATCATCTCTCCCCATCCGAAGGCCCAGAAATGCTCGGTCCAAGCCGTTAAATATATTCTTGAGGCCATCCGCGAAATGGAAGTGCCTGAAGGCATGGTGCAAATCATAGAAGAACCCACCTTGGAAAAGACACAAACCCTGATGGCCCTTTGCGATGTGACCGTAGCCACGGGCGGCATGCCCATGGTGAAGTCGGCCTATTCATCGGGTAAGCCTTCCTTCGGCGTTGGTGCCGGCAATGTGCAGGTCATCCTCGACCGCAACATCGAATATGAATTGGCCGTCCAGAAAATCATCACAGGACGCTCATTCGACAACGGCATCATCTGCTCCGGCGAACAAAGCATCATCTATCCGCAGGAAGCGCACGATGAAATCGTGGCAGCATGCAGAAGAAACAGAGGCTATGTAACCAATGCTATTGAACGCGAGAGAATCATCAGTGCCATCTTCGAGGACGGCCACACGGCACGCGATGTGGTGGGCCAATCAGCACAAACCATCGCAAAGAAAGCCGGCGTACAAATCCCAGAAGACTGCAAGGTCATCGTCGTGGAATCCAATGGCAAGTTCGGCCACGACGACCCTATCAGCAAGGAAAAAATGTGCCCCGTGCTGGCCGCTTTCCCCTACCAATACTTCGACCAAGCCCTTGACATTGCCCAAACCAATCTCTCTTTCGAGGGCAACGGCCACACGGCAGGCCTACACTCCAATAACCAAGCCAATATCATCAAGGCAGGCACCGAACTCTCCGTGTCGCGTCTCATCGTAAATGCCATTTGTGCCACCACCGCAGGCGGCTCCATACAAAACGGGCTGCCTGTCACCAATACGCTTGGCTGCGGAAGCTGGGGTAATAATTCCATATCAGAAAACTTTACTTACAAGCACTTGCTGAACATCAGCCGAATTGCACCCATCTCGTCACGCATTCAAGTTCCATCCGAGGACGAAATTTGGCGATAGAACCATTCACCTGTTTTGAACCAAATGGATTAGGGTGATCAAAAAGGAGGCAACATCTTCCCGTTGTCTCTTTGGAGATCACCCTTTTCTTTTTCGAAAAATAAAAAAGAATACATTCTTTTTCCCCAAATAGATCTATCAAAAACCCTACCTTTGCAGCCTGAAATATCTATTGAATATGATTACCCAAGACCAACTTAAAGACGTATGTAAGAGGATTGATGCCTTGA
>CAMKAR010000254.1 GCA_946410535.1 uncultured Bacteroidales bacterium | reverse complement strand
TTCTTGTAGAACCACTCCATCACAGGCGGCAAGACATAATACACCTCGTAGCACTTTTGGTCGACGGGATAGCAGTCGGGGCGCACCTGATACTGCCGCGATGCGTCCAAGAACACCTTTTTATGATAAGGGCACACGCCCGTGTGGTTCTCCACGTTGACGGCACGGATTTTCTTGGTCAGCGGGCAATACTCGCCTTTCGGATAGCCCGACTCGGCGCAGACCTCAACCTCGATGCTCTCCGAAGTGTTGGCAGGATAGCGGTAGCTGTCGTTGAGCTTGCCCACCACGTCAAACAAGATGGGAGCCGCCACGCCCACACCCGTCAGGCCCGGACGACCCTCGCCGTCGGAGTTGCCTACCCACACGCCAATGACATAACGGTCGGTGAGGCCCACAGCCCAAGCGTCCTTGAAGCCGAAGCTGGTGCCCGTCTTCCACGCCACCTGCGCCGACGAGGAGAAGCCCCCCCACCCTATCTGGCTCGTGGGGCGCGTCAGGCCTTTCATCACGTTGAACGTCTCGGCGATGGCCTCGGCGGAGAAGGGAGACTCTTTCTCATTCACCTTTTCGTTATAGTTTTCGTTCACGTGCACCGCCAACTTGCGTCCCATCTTGGCGTAGGCGTTGGTGATGTCGAACAGCGACGCCTCTCCCCCACCCACGATGAGCGACAAGCCATAGTGCTCCGCATCGAAGACGATGCCTTTCAGCGGCAGTTGTTTCAAAAGGCTGTGGAAACGCTGCTGGCCGTATTCGCGCAACAGATGGACGAAAGGCGCGTTGAGCGAGTTCTGCAAGGCCTTGTCGGCAGGCACTGCGCCCCAATATTCTCCGCTGTAGTTCTTCGGCGTGAAACCCGAAAGGCTCATCGGCACGTCGGGCAGGACCATCTGCGGGAGCAATGTCCCTTCGTCGAGCATGGCCGCGAAGAGGAAGGGCTTGAGGATGCTGCCCGTGGAGCGTTGCGCCTTCACCATGTCGACCATGGCGGCATCGGAGGCATTCTTGTTGTTGCCCACGTATGCAACGATTTCATCATTCAGGTAATCAACCACATACACTGCCGCGTTGTCGATGTTGTTCATCACGTTCACCTCATGATGCCGATTCATGACGTCGGTCACTGCAAGTTGCAAATTATGGTCGATGGTGGAGGCGATTTGCTGGCCGTGGTGCCGTTTATCTTGGTCGCTGAGGTAATGGTAGGCCAACATGGGCATGTCGTAAGGCCGATTGGGGATGTCCTCCATCATGGCCAATTCCGCGTCTTCTTCCGAAAGTTTAGGTACGTTGAAGCGTTTGGGAATGAAGGTCTTGGAATTGGGTAGACGCTGAAGCAGTTCGTTCCGTTTCTGTTCCAATCTGTCGCGCGAGCGCCCAGGGTGAATCAATGCTGGTGAGTTGGGCAGCACCGCGAGGGTGGCTGCCTCGCCCCACGAGAGGTTGTCGGGCGTGGTGTGGAAATAGCGCCACGCCGCCGCGTCGATGCCCACCACGTTGCCCCCGAAAGGCGCGTTGGCAGCATACATATTGAGGATGGACCTTTTGGAATAGCGCAGTTCGAGCCGCATGGCCAAAACCACCTCCCACAACTTTTCGGCGTAGGTTCGTGGCGGGTTGTCGCGCGACATGCGCACCACCTGCATCGAGAGGGTGCTGCCGCCGCGCACCACCTCCCCTGCCTTCACGTTGTCGACAAACGCCTTGACAAACGACACGGGGTTGAAGCCCGGATGGAAGAAAAACCAACGGTCCTCGTATTCAAGGAGGCAGGCGACGTACTTCGGGGAATAGCGGTCCGAGGCGGGGAAACGCCACTGTCCGTCGTCGGCAATCTTCGCGCCGAGCAGTTCGCCGTTCCTCGCCGTCAGCACCGTCGAGTAAGGCTTCTCGAAGCGCGGCACGGGGACGCAGAGGAAGGCTAGGAAGAGGCCGACGATAGTTATTATAACTATTTTAGCTTTTCCATGTTTTACAGGTTTCTTCATCTCATTCCTCTTTGTTTTTGATTTCCGAATTACAAATTCGTATCTCACTGTGGCCGAATTGCAAATTCGCCCAAACTAAAGCTACACTTGGAAGAGTGTTCAGCCGCATTTGCAATGCGGCTGTGTCGAGTATTAGGATTTGTGATCCGATTCATCATTGTTCAACTTATCAATTCGACATTCAATAATCCTTTTTCGCCCGCATAATTCAACGCAGAACTATATAAATAATCCTCTGGCTTCGCCACAATTTCAGCTCTGACAGGATTTTGGTGAATGTAGTTCAACTTTTGCATCAGGAATTCCATAGTATAGATTTCCTCAACATGATTTCCCTCTTGCCAAAACCTGTAGTTTTTGATACGTTTGTCGTTAGCCCCTGCAAACCAAAATCTGTCGAGTAGCCATTCGCGTCTGCTTTCATGCTCGTCTTGCTCCAAGGCGTTCATTATCTTTTTGTTCGTGAACTTCTTGAAATCGCGCAAAACGTCGCCAACCGTAGTGTCCTCGTTTGTATCCACTATCATGTGAAGGTGATTCGACATCAACACCCAAGCATAGATATTCAGTCCTTTGTGTGATTGGCAATAGGAAAGTGAATCGATGACGATGTGACGATAGATTGGGCGCGTGAAAATGTCAACCCAATCTATCACAGTTGAAGTCGTGAAATACAATACTCTTGTCAGGTTCATCCTTTTATCTTTCGTTTGTCGTTTCCGAATTGCAAATTCTTATACTCGATGCTGGCGAATTGCAAATTCGCCAGAACGGGTGTTTAGTCCTGCCACAACTTGAGAATTATTTTGGCTTCATCTCTTATTTGGTCTTCTGTTCTCATATTCTTAATATTCTAAACATGAAATTTTGAAACTGCAATATTAGCAAATTATCTCAAACAATTTCCATCACCCCGGGAAATCCTTCAACTTCTCCTCGATCTCCTTGATGGTCGGAATAGTGCCTTCTATTTTTTCAGGATAAAACTTCTCCAACTCGTACTCCGAGATTCCCAAAGGCTGGCTGCTCGATTCCAAGGCATATTGAGCTTGGATGCGGTCTTTCTCCTTGCAGATGAGCAAGCCGATGGTCGGATTGTCGCGCCCTTCCTTGCGCAAGATGTGGTTGCACGAAACGACATAGCCTCCCAACTGGCCCACATCGGCAAACTCAAACTTCCCGATTTTAACCTCGACAACCACATAGCACGAAAGATTGAGGTTATAAAACAGCAAATCAATGAATTGTTCCCTTTCGCCCACTTGTATCCGATACTCCTTGCCTACATACGCGAAGCCCGTTCCAAGCTCCACCAAGAACCGGGTGATGTTGTTCAGCAAGGCATCCTTCAACAGACGCTCGTTGTAACGCCCCGTGATTCCCGTGAAAGCGAAATCGTAAGGGTCTTTGGTCAGTTCCTGCACCAAGTCGCTGGTCTCTTCGGGCAACGTCCGTTGGAAATTGGTCAGCGCCTTGCCTTGCCGCTCATAAAGGTCGGTGTCGAGGAAGTTCAGCAGCATATTGCGGCTCCAACCGTTTTCAACGGTTTGGCGGACATAGAAAAGCGCTTTTTTTGCATCGCCCTTGCATTTGTCGATGATATAACGATGATGTCCCCAAGGCACGGAAAACAAATCCCGCATTATAGAAGCTATTAATTTAGCTTCCATTTGAGTTGAATCCACCCCTTCAGATTTGTCCACAAGTTGTGGACGATTACCATTGTTCAAACCGTCCACAAGTTGTGGACGATTCTCAACACCCATCGTATATTGCCGTAAAACATCATTGTAAAGGCAAAAAAAGTACTTTGAATA
>CAMKAR010000253.1 GCA_946410535.1 uncultured Bacteroidales bacterium | reverse complement strand
CGGAAGAAAACCGTGTTTACTTCAAGTCGCAAAAGGAGGCTGATGAGGTTTGGCACCTCACCGATTTCACCATGCCCGACGATGCTGCGCTCAACATTGACGCCGCTCTCAATGCGGTCAACGCGAAAATCGATGCACAGGAAGAGACCAGGACGGTCGAAATGCCTTGGTTGCGTAGAAACTATAAGTATGTGGCCGGAATCGCTGCCGCTCTCGTAGTCGCCTTGTTCTTAGGCTTTCTTGTTACCGGACCTTCAAATTCGACCGTTACGGTGGCATCAAACGAGCAGAACATCGAAACGCCGATGCTGCTGCCCGATGGCACTTCAGTCACTTTCGATGGCGAGGCCGAAATCAGCTATCCTAAGGAATTCGTCAATTCAACACGTTCCGTCAACTTCACTGGCGTGGCCAGCTTTGATGTCGTCGCCGACAAAGAGAAACCTTTCGTCATCCATTGCGACCGCATGGACGTGGAAGTGTTGGGCACCTCTTTCCTGCTGAGCGCCAACGCCGCTGCCGACAAGTATTTTGTCGACCTTTATACGGGCAGGGTGAAAATGACGGCCTTTGACGGCAAAGGGAACGTAACCTCACAGCTGGAAGTCCTTCCCGGCGAACGTGGCGTCTTGGACCTCGCCCAAGGCGAACTGAAGATGATGACCTATGGCGAGGTGAAGGCCGAGGAGCTGAAGACTGAGCGCGTGCTCGACTTCAACAATGTTGTCCTTTCCACCATCGTAGATGCCCTTGAATATGTCTATGAGGTTGATATTGAACTTGATGAGGCGTATGCTTCGGAAAAGCTTACAGCGCGTTTCAGCGACCAAGAAAGCATCGACGAGGTGCTTGAAACCATTGCCGCGGTGTTCGATTTCACCCTCACCAAGCAAGACGGCGTTTACTTGATTCGTTAACCCTTTTCATTCCCTTTTCTAAGCTTTTAGGAGAAAATTAGTCGTTTTCTCGTTTTTTTGTTGTACTTTAGCAGCCTGTTTAGATGCTATCGGAATGAAATTTCACATCTTGAATATAACTCATGGGGAACTTTCCGCTCGGCGGTTGATACCATCTATGCTTTCCCTACTGCTATTGCTCCTTTTTTCCTTTACCGTACCACAAAGAGGCTTCTCCCAGTCGTTCGACCCCTTGATTTCGTTTTCGGTGGAGTCGTGTACCTTGGACAAAGCCCTGGAAAAACTGTTTGCCGATTACGAAATCAACGTCGCATTCAGCAAGGCGGAAATGAGCAAAATCAAAATTGAAAAGTATTCCTGCTCCTACAAATCGATAGAAGCGGTGTTGACCGACTTGCTGAAAGGCACCGACTACGGCTTCAAGAAAATCGGCAAGCAGTATGTAATCCGTAAGAATCAAGTCTTGGTGAACGACCCCGTTGCCGTGGTGACACCGCCTGCCGAACAACAAATAGTCATCATTGATCCACAACATGAAGCGGTGCCTAGTAAGACTGCGGACACGATTTTTATCGTTGATACCGTGAAGATTATCCGTACCACGATGCGTCACGATACGACAGTTGTGGTGAGGCATGAAGTCGTCACGGATACTGTTTACGAGGTGAAATATGAGGGTTGGAAGTTCTTCCGTCCTCATTTCCAGGATACCGGGTGGTTCATCAGCCCCTCGTTGACCTTGGCGGTTCCTTATTTCCGTCATGCCAACGCGGTGCCGGAAATCGAAGACGGCTCGGTCGACATCCTCCCCAGTTCAGGCTTTGCTGTCGGCGTGGACGGAGGCTATAAGTTTAACAGACTGAGCGTTGGCGCGAGTCTGGCCTACCGCTCGGTGCGCTATCGTTTCTTGCTTGAAAAGACGGAACACTCGGGCGACTATTATGTGAGCGACACGCTCGACACCTATTATACCGTTCATCCCGCTGGCGACACGACCTACCAATACGTTTTGGATTCTATCTACGTTCCTCCGACCATCACCAACTACGCCTATCGCGATGTGAATCGTCTCGACTACTTGAATGTCGGCCTGTTCGCTTCATTCGATTTTGTCAGGATGGAGCATTTTAGGGCTTTCGTCAAGGCAGGTCTTTCGTTGGATGTCCTCGTCGGTCAAGGGGGCTCATTTATGGCCAACGAACTACCCTATCACACCTCCATCGAAAGGTCGCAGGTGCAGCCCGTCCGTTTTTCCTGCTATGGTGGCTTGGGTGCTGCCTTCAAGGTCGCCAATAGTCTTGAGTTGGTTCCCGAAGTGCATTACCGCGTGACTTGCGGCTCGCTTTATCGTGTCGATTATCCTTTTGACCTAAAGATGCGTTCCGTTGATTTCCGTTTGGGACTCATTTATTATTTCTAAGCCATGAAAGTGTTTAGACCCATAAGATGTCTTCTTGTTCTGCTGTTGCTGGCGCAAGGCATGATGGGCATGGCGCAGCATTATGTTCCCATCCAAGGGGTGGTGGATACGCTGTTGGTGCTGCCCAAGTTGGGCGATGATTCGGCTTATCTGGTGAATGAGTCGTTGACGGTGGTTGAAGGCGGCGACCTGCGTATAGCCCCTGGCACCAAGATGTATTTTGCCCAATCCGCCGCCTTGCGTGTGGACGGCGGGCGTCTTTTTCTTGACGGACAGCAGCGGGACTCCATTTACCTCATGTGTTATGAGTTTTCGCAAGACTGGGCAGGAGTGCAAGTGAAAAATGTCTCGTTGGAGGACTCGATACGGTTCCATTATGTTGAATTTGTGGGCGCCCTGACGGCCCTTACGACAACAAACTGCGAGCAAGTCTCTGTCAGCCATTGCTCTTTTAAGAACTATTACGCGGGTAAGGGCATCGAAATCATTGATTGTACCGACTGCAGCGTCGACAGCTGCTTTTTCTCCCAATGCATCTCGGGGGTCGAGTTGAAAGCGAGAGCCACCCATAGCACGGGCAATCGCATCACCCACAATATTTTCGACCAAGGTCAGATTAATATTGAGATTTCCAATGTGGGATATGGCTTCAAATGCAACAACAACCATGTCTCGGATAACTACTTTGAAGGTGCGGCCACGGCCATCAGTTTTGAGACGGTAGGCGGCATCTCCGACCAGGTGGCTGTCAACTTCATCGAAAACAACCTCATCTCCTCCAATGTGCCAGGAAGTGGCGGCTATTCTTCGTATGGCATAAAGGCAGCCATGGACTCCTTGGTGATTCGCAATAATGTGTTTTGGCGCAACGACGAAGCAGTTCGCATGATGCGCGTATGCCGTCTGTTCCTTAAGAATAACACCTTCTACGACAACGGCCTGGTGCTCTCCAACCTGCTTCCTTCTGGCACGGCAGTCTTTGAGGGCAACACCATCAGCGAGGCGCAGAACAAAGTCGTCAGCTTCCCTTCGGGGCGGTCGAGGATGAATGGTAATAATATCTTGCATTTTAAAAAGGACGACATCTTGTTTGCCAACCTTTCCGCCGAGGATATTGATATGCGCGGCAACTATTGGGATGTTGACTCGGTGGCAGAAATCGAGTCGGTGATCCTTGATAAGCATGACACCCCTACGTTGGGCGAGATCATCTACGAAGGCTACTTGACCGAGTGCGACACTACCGCTCCCGTCTCGCCTCCTTTTGAGGTGAAGAAACAGTTTGTGAACAACCGCTGGCGCGTTTCGTGGGAAGAGAATCCCGAGAGCGACGTTGACCACTATATGTTGTTTTACGGCAATTTCAGCTATTACAAGTTCTCCCACCATACGGGTGCCATCTATGCAAACTCCTGCACGCTGACGCCTCAACAGGCTGGAAACAATGTGGCTGTGGTGGCTTGCGACCGTGACTTTGACC
>CAMKAR010000252.1 GCA_946410535.1 uncultured Bacteroidales bacterium | reverse complement strand
AGGCAGAGCTTTCGTGGTGCATGATGAGGCGGATGCCTTTCTCGTGGGCGTATTTATTAAGCGCGGGCAAGTCGAAATCGGGATAGGGCGTGAGGAAATCGAAGACGAGCTCTTTTTGCTTGCCGTACCAGTCTTCCCAGCCGATGTTCCAGCCTTCGATGAGCAGGGCGTCGAAGCCGTGGGCAGCGGCGAAGTCGATGTAGCGACGCACGTTTTCAGTGTTGGCACCGTGGTTGCCTGTGGGCTTGGCGTGGATATAGTCGGTCTCACCGATTCTCACCGAAGCGTAGTCGCTCGTGTACGACCAGCTGCTCTTCCCCGAAATCATCTCCCACCAAACGCCCATGTATTTCACGGGATGGATCCATGAAACGTCTTCCAAGGCACAAGGCTCGTTGAGGTTGAGGATGAGGCGCGAGGCCAACACATCGGTGGCTTTTTCGCAAACCATCACCGTGCGCCAAGGGGTGTGGCAGGGTGCGTTGAGTCGGCCTTTGTAGCCCGATGCATCGGGGCAGAGGAAAGCGCGGAACACCATGTTCTTGTCGTCAAGGTCGAGATGCATGGTCGGGAAGTCGAGCGTGGCGGCTTCGTGGATGTTGATGTACAGGCCGTCGTCGGTCTTCATCTGAAGGGCGGTCTGCACACCCGTTTCGGAGAACGCCGTCCAGGGCCAGCCACCGTGTTCGTGGCCCTTTTCCCACAAGCCACGGATTTCAGAAAGCCTACATTTTGTGTAGTTGTATTCTTGCGTGTCGAGGTCGCCCGGAATCCACCAGGCCGTATGGTCGCCGGCCATGGCAAACTCGGTCAGCTCCTCCTTGAACCAGAAACACGCCAAGGCATTCGGGATGGGGAACTCGTAGCGGAAGCCCAGGCCGTCGTCGTAAAGGCGGAAGCGGATTTGCATCACCGTGGCACGCGTTTTCGTCGACTCGTCCATGCTTTCAACGGAGCCTACAGGCTGTTCAAGCGTGACCAGCATCTCATTGTAATGGTTGCGGATTTTGGCCTCTTCGCCCCACACGGGTTCCCAGGTCTCGTCAAAGGTGCTGTATTGCGTGTCTTTGAGCACGAAATGGTCTTTCATGTCGTCACGCCATTCGAGGGTGAAACCCATCTTGGAGGGCAACACAACAGGTTTGCCGTTGCGGTCGAGCGCATACTGCGGCACGCCGTCGACCACGTCGAATTTCAGTTCAAGTTGTCCATCAGGGCTTTTCAGGGCGACGGGGTTTTCGAATTTTTGGGCAAGGCCCATTAAAGGCATGACCAACAAAGTAGCCAAAGCAACACAAAGGAGCGTCAATTTTTTCATATTTGAAACGATTAGTTTTGATGACTGCGATGATTGCGGGCAAAAATAAGAAAAATAATCGTACCTTTGCCACGTCATAGCGAGAAACGTAGCAAATGGAAGAAAAACACATACTCTTAGGCAAGACCCCCGCCGAGATTCAAGAAGTGGTCGAACAATTGCAGCTACCCAAATTCACGGGCAAACAAATCGTCGACTGGATTTACCAAAAGCGATGCGCCTCAATCGACGAGATGACCAACCTCAGCAAGGCCTCGCGCGCACTATTGGCCGAACATTACGAGACCGGACTGAAGGCTCCCGTCAAGGAGCAAGTGTCGACCGACGGCACGAAGAAATACCTCTTCCCTGCCGGCCAGCATTTCGTCGAGGCGGCCTACATCCCCGACCGCGAACGTGCCACGCTCTGCGTCTCCACGCAGGTGGGCTGCCAGATGGACTGCCTCTTTTGCGCCACGGGAAAACAAGGCTTCCAGAAGAATCTCACGGCTGCCGAAATCGTGAACCAAATCCTCAGCCTGCCCGAGTTCGACACGCTGACCAACATCGTCTTCATGGGCATGGGCGAACCTTTGGCCAACTACGACAACCTGCTGCGCTCGCTCGACATCCTCACGCAAGAATGGGCCTTGGGCTGGAGCCCAACGCGCATCACCGTCTCGACGAGCGGCCTCATCCCCAACATGAAGCGTTTCTTGGACGAATCGAAATGCAACCTCGCCATCTCGATGCACAGTCCCTTCCACGACGAGCGTCTCAAACTGATGCCCGTCGAGAAGACCTACCCCATCAAGGAAGTCATCCATGCCGTCAAGCAACACGACTGGCACGGACAACGCCGCCTGTCGTTCGAGTACATCATCTTCAAGGACCTCAACGCCTCCAAAGACCACATCAGGGAAATCGCCCGACTGTTAGGCAGTACCCGTTGCCGCATTAATTTAATAAGGTACCACGCCGTGCCCGGCATCCCGCTGAAGAGCCCCGATGCCGCCACCATGACCTGGTTCCGCGACGCGCTCAACGAAAAGGGCATCATCGCCACCATCCGCGCCTCACGCGGACAAGACATCGACGCGGCCTGCGGCCTGCTTTCGACGAAAAACCTATTATAAAGACAAGCCTGGCTTGCGGGTTATTGGTATTTCCTTCCCGGAAAATACTTGTTCACTTTCTTGCAATAGTCAGCATAGTCGGGGTATTTGCCGCTGCTGATTTCCTCGGCAAGGCTCGTGCTGCCCAAGAAGAGGACGATCAGAAGCAACGCACCAATCATGCTCCAGTTGATGATGCCGATGCCCGCCCCGATGGAAAAAACGTAGAGGCTCACCCAAATGCTCTGCTCCGCCAGATAGTTTGGGTGACGGCTCACATTCCATAAGCCAGTGGTATTGAAGCCCTTATTGTAAGGCGCAGGAAGATCTTCGAGCTTTCGTCCCTCATTGAGCAATTCCCTTTTCTTGGAATGGAAAGCCCACTGCTGCTCATCGGCGACGGTCTCATAAACGATGAATCCTAACATGAGCACCGCAGCCACCACGTCGACCCAACCGAATGGCGCCGTGGAATTCATGCACACAAGGGCCGGGAAAGTCAGCATAAGGATGAGCGCGTTTTGATAGATTGAGATGAAAAACAAGTCGAACACAAGCCACACCACCCTGTTTTTGAACGGGGGCGTTGCGCGGAGCACCTTCCAGCGATAGTCCTCCTCCCCTTCCCAGAATTTCAGTTTGTAAGCCCCTTTTCGGGCAAAATTGTAGGTCAAGCGCATGCCCCAAAGGGTTGCCAGCACCGCCATCACCACCAATCGGGGATGCATGCCTCCTTTGACGGCGATTGTCCAGCAATAGACGATGGGAAGCAAACTCCATATCTTGTCGACCTGACTGTTGTTGCCTGTGATTTCGCCTAAGGCAAAACACAACAATGCACTGCATCCGGCGATGATGCCCAAGGTCTTGAGCACTTCGAGTTGCGAGGCATCGAGCGCAGGTCCCATGTAGACATAAAGGATCGGGCAAACGACAAGCGAAAGCACAATCAAAGCCCCGATAAGGGGAATGTTCATTTTTTTCATAGCCATGAATTTAAGTTTTCAAACCGTTACATCCTAAACACCCCAAACTGTTGCGGCGGGAAGGGTTGGTTCAGCGAGGCCGCGATGCCCAAAGCGAGGATTTTTCGCGTATCGACGGGGTCGATGATGCCATCGTCCCACAGTCGGGCCGTGCTGTAGAAAGCCGAGCCTTCGTAGTCGTATTTGGCCAAAATCTCTTTTTTCAGCTGCGCGATTTCGTCTTTCGGCACCTCCAAACCTTTGTATTTGTATTGGTCTTCCTTGACGGTGGCCAAAACGCTGGCCGCCTGCTCGCCACCCATGACGGAGATTTTGGCGTTGGGCCACATGAACAGCAGCCTCGGACTGTAGGCCCGACCTGCCATGCCATAGTTGCCCGCGCCAAACGAGCCACCGAAGATGACCGTGAACTTGGGCACGTTGGC
>CAMKAR010000251.1 GCA_946410535.1 uncultured Bacteroidales bacterium | reverse complement strand
AATATCCAATCCCTACGCCGGCATTACCCGGATCAGGTTAGAGGGTATGATCTCAGCCGATTTCATCTGCTTGTGCAGGAAAGGCACCCCTTTGTTATTTCGGCGGCAAAGGTAAGGATTTTTTTGATGTGTGTTTCAAAAACCAAGAAAATAACAAACGAATCCGCAAACCGCCGCCACCAAAGCATTGATAATCTTTGCCTTGACGAAGCTCCTTTTGCTCTCGGCCAAAAGCGGCAACGAGGCGTGTCCGTCTTGCGAAATCGAACTGGCGAGCAGCACCGAAAACGGCACCACACCCGTGGCAAATAAGGTGACAAACAGCAAATGCGGCCCGCTTTCGGGGATGATGCCGATGAGCACGGCCAACAATATCATCCATGGAATGCTCTTGCTGATAAGTGCCTCGATGTCAAAGTAATGCAGCCCGACTTGGATGACAATCAAGGCACCGAAGGTCCAGAGGAAAACCGGCAGGAAATGCTTGCGGATGATGTGTTCCCAAAGGTGTTCCTTGACGACATGCTCGGGCGCGGTGGCGATGAACCAAACCACGAACAGGCTGAGGATGGCGAAGATGAGGTTCATCCAATACTCGTCGAAGATATTGAGCTGTGTATGAGCCGTTTCGCCGTGCTCGTGGCCATGCTCGAACGTACCAAAGGCGAGGGCGACGATGAACAGCATCACACCTAATAATAAAGCGATGCGCTCCGCGCTGGCATGACGCATGTTGCGCAGGGTGGGTTTTTCGGAATGATTTTCGTGAACTTCGTCCTCGTGGTGGATTTGGTAGCCATCTTCGCAGCCCTCGTGCGCTTCTTTTTTTGCTGGTTTGCCAAGTTTGTCAACGATAAGTCCCACCGCCACAGCCACGACAAACAAAATCCCCATCAAAAGCAAGGCTTCCTTGGGAATCATGGCGAGCATGACGAAGGCTTCATCGCCCGACGAGGCAATCATCATGGCGACCAACGCGCCGAAAGTCAGCAGCTTGTGCGAATACATCGAAACGGCGGCAAAACCGCCCATACAACCCGGAATGAGGCCCAAGCCCGCGCCCAAAACCACCTGTCCGGCAGGGTGTTGGCGCAGCCTTGAGAACCATTTCCCGTGCGAATTAAGGTTGACGAACTCAAGCAACAGCATCATGATGATCACCAATCCGGTGATTAAGACGCTGTTTCTCAGCACATCCAAGAACAAATGCAAAAAGTCGTGCATGGGTTGAAAAATTGGGCTGCAAAATTAGGAAATTATTACCTTTGCAGCAAAATTAAAAAGACGCGAGACCGCGAGACACGGGACAATGGACTCGTGCCCCGTGTCCCGAAGTCCCGCGTCCCGAGTCAATGAATATGAAAAAAGAAGATTGTTTTTACCTTGGCCGCGTGGCCAAAACGCACGGTCTGAAAGGGGAGGTGACCATCAAACTGGAAGCCGACGACCCCTCGGCCTACCTCGAGATGAAGCATTTCTTCCTCGAAATCAACAAGGTGCTGACACCTTTCTTCGTGGAGAAAATCACACCGAATGGCGACAAGTTTTTCGTCCAAGTGCAGGACGTGAAGACCGTCGAGCAGGCGCAGAACTTGGTCGGGAAGGCCGTTTACTTGCCAATGGAAATGCTGCCCAAGCTGAGCGGCAAGCAGTTCTATTATCATGAAATCGTGGGCTTTACGGTGGTTGATACAGAGAAAGGCGAGTTGGGGGCCGTCAGCGAGGTGTTGGAATACCCAACGCAGGCCATCCTGCAAATCATGCATGGCAAGAAGGAAATCCTCATCCCGATTCTCGACCATGTGATCCAAAAGGTCGACCGCGACAAGAAAATCCTCACCATCACAGCCCCCGAGGGCTTGATTGACATGTACTTGCAATGACCGATGCGCGCCCCTTCCACTTCAAGCATTTCAGCCTCTTTCATCATCGTTCGACGATGAAGGTGGGCACCGACGCCATTCTGCTCGGTCGCTGGGTGGAGGTGAAGCCGACCGATGTGGTTCTTGACATCGGCACGGGCAGTGGCCTCTTGCCGTTGATGCTTTCGCAAAAAGGCGTGGCGCATGTGGATGCCGTCGACATCGACAAGGCTTCCATCGAGGAGGCGACGGTCAACTTCGAGGCTTCGCAGTGGCGCGACCAACTGAAAGCCTTTTGCATGGATATTGCTGATTTCCAACCTGAAAAGAAGTATGATTTGATAGTCTCTAACCCGCCGTTTTTCAACCGTTACTCGAAATGCGACGAGGAGCGCAAAAGCCGTGCCCGCCACAACGACATGACGCTTTCTTATGCCTCGCTTTGCGCGGTGGCCGCACGGTTGCTGAAACCCGATGGGCGTTTTGCCTTGGTGTTGCCACTCAGCGTGACAAACGAATTTATGGAAGCAGCATCAAAGGTTGGTTTCTCGCTTCAAAAACGGCTGACAATCATCCCGATAGAAGGGAAATCACCCAATCGGGTCAACTTGGAATTCGGATTCGTGAAACCTGCTGCAATCCTTGAGGAAACCTTTGTCATCCGCGACGGCGACAACCGTTTCACGGTCCAATACAAAATGTTTCTGAAGGATTTTTATTTGGGCTTATAAAGCCGGATTCCAAATCATCAAATAAAGGAAGCTCCTACGGAGCATAACTCATTGGTTCGTGGTTTTTCTATTAAAAGTAAGCTCCTACGGAGCAATTCTTTGAAACCTGCTAAATATCAACCCCCAACTACCAACTGCAAACTTCTAACTCCTAACTCAAAACTTTCAACTCCCAACTGCAA
Source organism: uncultured Bacteroidales bacterium (assembly GCA_946410535.1). Next base: position 1,049 of record CAMKAR010000251.1, on the reverse strand, counting down.
ACTTCTAACTACCAACTCCCAACTACTCTAAACTCTCAACTCTAAACTACTTCTTCAAAACATCCTTATTCGCCTTTGCGCGGCGCTCGTTGAAGATGTAGACCACACGCAGCGTGATGCTGTTGTTGTATTGCCTTTGCAGCGGTTGCACGCGGCGGTCGTCGGTCTTGAGGATGGTTTCGTTGGTGTCCTTGTAGAACAGTCGTGTCCTGATGGGGGCCAATGAATATTGGTAGCGCAGCTCGGCGTGTATGCCTTCCCAGAGGCGAACGCGGAGGTCGGCGCAGATGTTGAAGTCGTGGGCACGATAGCTGTCGGAGTTGGCAATGGTGCGAGGCACAAGGTCTTCGATGGCCTCGTTTTGCGAGTAGCCGGCTTCGTATAGCTTGTCCGTCAATGCCTTGATGTCGGCCACATGGCTGATGTCGGGCCGGCCATCGGTTTCTTCCTTCCAGTGGAGCAGGCCGTCGCCCAAGCGGATGGCGGTGGCTTGGTCGTTGATGTATTCCTGTAGCCCGACGATGCGCCCGTAGGAAACGCCAACGCCAAGGCTGTAGCGGTCCTTGTCGGTCAGATATATCATGACGGGGATTTCTGCATAGTTGAGGTTCAGCTTGTAACGACCCGTGTAAAGTCCAAGGTGCTGGTTGATGGAGTCGCGTTTGTAGGCTCCCTTTTGGTTGAACAGCACCTCAATCCCAACGTCCATCCAATTGGTGATGGGAATCAAGGCACCGGCACCGGCATGTACACCGAGTTTGCGGAAACGGTAGCATTCGTCGCCGTCGACTTGGGTGATGTTGCCGCCCAAAAACACTTCGCCCTTGATGATTTGGGCATGGAGCAGGGCAGGAGAGGCCACTATGAAAGCCAATAATAGAATGGTGATTATTCTGTGTCGTTTCATTTCGTTTGGATTTGTTTTCATTAACTGATTTGTGGCGGTTTTATTGCGAATCGGGTGCAAAATTACATTTTCATCGTCAAACTGATTCTGTTTCTGTTGGCATCCACCTCCAAAACCTTGACCTTCACCTTTTGGTTCAGAT